>DVNT01000054.1 GCA_018714185.1 Candidatus Aphodousia gallistercoris
GCTCGCCTTGAAATCCTTTGTGGTACTGGTGACAGCTGCTTGTGACTGTTGGCGGCCTCAAACCGCCAGCAAACGGGCAGAAAAGCCAGTGCTTGGTCAAGGGAAACCTTCCCAGTGGGGAGTTGTTTAGGGAGAAGACTGGTGAACGCATAGGAGGCAGACATGGTAGAGCAAACGTATATTCCGGAGATGATTTGGACCCGGCGCGAGCTTCACCGTCGACCGGAACTCGGTTGGCGCGAATTCCGCACCACGGAAAGAATCGTTAAAACGGTTCGCTCGCTCGGCTTTGATACCGTTTTGGGATTGAAGCTTTTCAACACCGATTACACTTTCGGCAGAGAGCCTGAGGCGATTAGAAATGCGTGCAATCAAGCGTTACGAGACGGTATGGACGCCGAGCTATTGCAAGAAATGCAAGGCTACACGGGATGCATGGCCGTTTTCGATACCGGCCGTCCGGGCCCCGTTACGGCCTTTCGCTTTGATATTGACTGCGTCGCAGTTGAGGAAGAAAAAACAGATAATAACGAAGCTTGGGCGCAAGGCTTTACTTCTGAAGTGTGCGGTCTCATGCACGCTTGCGGTCATGACGGACACACCGCAGTCGGTCTTACGCTTGCTCGCTGGATCCACGACCATGCCGATAGTCTTTGCGGCCGCATCAAGCTCATTTTCCAGCCGGCCGAAGAAGGCACCAAAGGAGCGGCAGGCATTGCTTATTCGCACAATCTCGACGACGTTGACTATTTTGTCGGCGCACACCTGGGCGTGAAGGCTCGCCTGCACGAAGTCGGCATCGTGCGAAGCGGCTTTCTTTCCACAACCAAATATAACGTACGCTTTCACGGCGTAGCCGCCCACTCCGGCTCTTGCGCTCAGCTCGGCCGCAACGCCTTGATGGCCGCCTGCAATGCTGCCGTTCAAATCATGGGCATTCCCCGCCACGGCCAAGGCAATACCAACGTCAATGTCGGCGTGGTGCGTGCCGGCGAGGGCCGCAACATCGTCGCCGCTCACGCTTTCATGGAGCTTGAAGTCCGGGGCGAAGATACCGAAATTAATCGTTATATGGAAGATTCGGCCAAGCGCATGCTGGCCGGTTGCGCCCAAAGTTACGGTGTACAGCATGAGGTTGAAATCGCCGGCATGGCCACCTCGGTCGTAAGCGACAAGCCGCTTTGCGATTTGATCGGCCAAATTGCCCGCATGACCGACGGCGTTGAGCGGGTTTTTGATATCGAAGCCTGTCCCGGCAGCGAAGACTGCTCCCTATTGATGCAAGCCGTACAACGCCACGGCGGACAGGCCGCTTTCTTCTTTTACGGCTGCAACCACCCGGGGCACCACCTGAAAAACTTCCAAATCCAAGATACGGTGAGCTTACCTATCGGATTGAACATTTTCGCCGAACTCACGCGAAACCTAAACGCAAGCCGTTAATTGCTCCCGGGACCGGCTCAAACCGGTCCCGCGCCGTCTCAATAACACAACATCTGCAAAAAATATCGCTTTTGCAATACTTAACTCTTACAAAACACAGTGATTTTGCAATTTACCAATCCATCAATTACTAATAATTTTACAATTGCTATTTCTTATTAATCAATAAGATAAAATAGAAAGATAACCATCTAATGCGAATATCTTATTGACACATTAAAGCCCTCGTTTTAGATTGTTGGAAATCAAAACTCGTTTTCAGGAGCCAGTGTTATGGGTATTTCCATTGATCCCAATAAAGTTCTGATTTTCGATACCACCTTACGAGACGGCGAACAAGCCTTACCCCAAAGTCTATCCACCAAACAAAAACTTCAGATTGCCCGAGCCTTGGACCAACTTGGCGTGGACGTGATTGAAACCGGTTTCCCAATCTCCTCCGAAGGGGATTTCCAGTCGGTACAAACCATTGCCAAGGAGCTAAAGAATGCGACGGCTTGCGCCTTAGCTCGCTGCGTTGCCAAGGATATTGAAGCCTGCGGCGAAGCCCTCAAGGTCGCGGATCACTTCCGCATCCATACTTTTATTGCCACCTCGGACATCCACGTTCACGACAAGCTCAAAAAGTCCCAGGACGATGTGTTGGACATGGCCATTCGTTCCATTAAGCTTGCACGCAACTACACCGACGATGTGGAATTTTCCTGTGAGGACGCCGGCCGTACGCCGATCGATTATTTGTGCCGAATGGTTGAAAATGCCATCAAAGCCGGCGCTACCACCATCAACATTCCCGATACGGTAGGCTACACGGTACCGGAAGAATTCGGCGGCATCATCCAAACCTTGTTCGATCGTGTCCCCAACATCGACCAGGCCATCATTTCGGTCCACTGCCACAATGACCTCGGCATGGCAACAGCCAACTCCATGACGGCTATCCGGCACGGAGCCCGCCAAATCGAGTGCTGCGTCAACGGCCTCGGAGAGCGCGCCGGCAACTGTTCCCTGGAAGAAGTCGCGATGGCCATTAAGCTGCGCCAGAAATATTTGAACGGGCTTTATACCGATATTGTTGCCACCAATATTGCCCGCACCTCGGCGCTGGTGGCGAAGATTTGCAACGAACCGGTTCCCCCGCACAAGGCTATTGTCGGCTCGAACGCCTTTGCCCACAGCTCCGGCATCCACCAAGACGGCGTGCTTAAGAACCGCGAAACGTACGAGATTCTTACTCCGCAAAGCGTGGGCTTTACCGACAATACCATGCGCATGACCGCCCGCTCGGGCCGGCATATGATCCGCGCCTGCTTGACGCAGCTCGGCTACCCGGAAGACAGCTACGACTTAAATGAAATCTACAGCCGCTTCCTCAAGCTTGCCGACCGCAAAGGTCAAGTGTTTGACTACGACTTGGAAGCTTTGCTCTTTTTCCAAAAGCAAGACGAAAACGAGACCAATCACTTTGAATTGGAAACGCTCAATGTGATGTCGGGCGGCGTCAACCACGGCGCCATTCCGACGGCAAGCGTCCGTCTAAAAGTCGGTAAACGCTCCCGCACGGAAAGCTGCACCGGCAACGGCCCCGTTGATGCCGTCTATAACTGCATCTCGCGCCTGACCGGTATCCGCTGCAAGCTCACCAGCTACAAGATCAATGCCAACGGCTCCGGCATGGATGCCCTGGGCGAGGTTAACGTCAACGTTGACTACAACGGCCGCATCTTCCACGGCATGGGGATTTCCACTGACGTGATCGAAGCTTCGGCATTGGCCCTTATTAACGCTTGCAACATCATTGAGCGAGCCCGCCTCATTGATCGGGAAAAAGTCAAAGAACGCAAAGAGAAAAACCACTGATTGATCAGTTGTATAGGAAAAGTTTGAAATGTCAAAGACCTATCATATTGCCGTGTTAGCCGGCGACGGAATCGGCCCGGAAGTCATGGCCGAAGCTTTAAAGGTATTGGACGCTGTCGCTCAGCGCTGCGGCTTTAGCATTCAGAAAGAAGAAAAACTCGTGGGAGGGGCTGCCATTGACGCTTGCGGCACGCCCTTACCGCAAGATACGCTTGAAGCCTGCGACCGGGCACAAGCCATTTTGTTCGGCAGTGTCGGCGGCCCGAAGTGGGACCATCTGCCGCACAAAGACCGGCCGGAAGCCGGGGCCTTGCTTCCTCTTCGCAAGCGCTACGGACTCTTTTGCAATTTGCGCCCAGCACGCATTTTTCCCGGGCTGGATGCCCTTTCGCCCCTGCGCTCGGACATCGCCGCCCGCGGTTTTGACGCTGTTGTCGTTCGCGAATTAACAGGCGGCATCTATTTCGGACAACCGAAAGGCCGCGAAGGCCAAGGCGACGATGAACGTGCGTATGACACGGAAGTCTATAGCCGCAAAGAAATCGAACGCATTGCCCACGTTGCTTTCAAGGCCGCTCAAGGGCGACGCAAGAAAGTCACCTCAATCGACAAATCGAATGTGCTCGCCAGCTCGGTCTTGTGGCGAGAAGTCGTCACCGAAGTGGCTAAGCAATACCCTGACGTGAGCCTTGATCACCTCTATATTGACAACGCCACAATGCAAGTTATTAAAGCCCCCGATCAATTTGACGTCATTTTGTGCTCGAATATGTTCGGCGACATTTTGTCCGACGAGTGCGCGATGGTGACCGGCTCCATGGGGCTCTTGTCCTCGGCTTCGCTCGGCGCCGACACCTTCGGCCTATATGAACCCGCCGGCGGCTCGGCTCCCGATATTGCCGGCAAAGGCATTGCCAACCCGATTGCTCAAATTCTGTCGGCAGCCTTGATGCTGCGTTATTCATTTAAAGAAGAACAAGCCGCGCAGATGATCGAAAAAGCCGTTGCACAAACCTTGGCCGATCGCGTGGTGACCGCGGATCTTGCCGGTGCTGTCCAGAACGCCACGGTAGTCAATACCGTCGGCATGGGCAATGCCATTGTGAGCCGTTTGGACCGATAGGAGCACATAGAAAATGGGAAAGACCCTATACGAAAAAGTTTATGACGCCCACGTGGTTTTTGAAAAACCTGATGAACTCCCCTTGCTGTACGTGGACCGCCATTTAGTGCACGAAGTGACCAGTCCTCAAGCCTTCGCGGGTCTTCGAGAAGCCGGTCGCCGGTTGCGCCACCCAGAACCGATTATGGCAACGATGGACCATGATATCTCGACGCAAAAGGCAAGCATCGATGCTTGCTCGGCAGTGGCACAAAAGCAAATTACAACGCTCATCCAAAACTGCAAAGACTTTGGCGTTGAACTTTATGGGCTTGGCCACCCCAATCAGGGCATTGTGCATATTATCGGACCTCAAACGGGCTTTACTTTGCCGGGGACAACCTTGGTTTGCGGCGACTCGCATACGGCAACGCACGGCGCGTTCGGTGCCTTGGCTTTCGGCATCGGCACCAGCGAGGTCGAACACGTGATGGCCACGCAAACCATCAAACAAGGGCGCTTAAAAACCATGCGCATTCGCTGCAACGGCGTACTGCCGCACGGCGTTTACGCTAAAGACTTGATCTTGGAAATCGCTCGAACGCTCACCACGGGCGGTGGCACGGGTTACGCGATGGAATTTGCCGGTGACGGCGTCACTTCGCTTTCGATGGAAGCGCGCATGACGCTTTCGAACATGGCGATCGAAGTCGGCGCCAAAGCCGGCATGATTGCCCCCGATGAAACGACTTTTGCCTATTTAAAAGACCGTCAATTTGCTCCGAAGGGCAAAGACTGGGATGAAGCCGTGGCCTATTGGAAGACGCTGCATAGCGACTCCGATGCCCACTTTGACAAAGAAATCGACATTGACTCGGGACACCTTGTCCCCATGGTCACTTGGGGTACCAACCCCGGCCAAGGCTGCCGGATTACCGACAATGTACCGCGCCCGCAAGAGGCTGCAACCGAAGCCGAGGCTCAGGCGATCCGCGCCGCCCTTGAATACGAAGGACTCCAAGGCGGCCAATCAATGCTCGGCGTCAAAATCGACTACGTCTTTATCGGCTCTTGCACCAACGGCCGCATCGAAGACTTCCGCGAAGCTGCCAAGATTTTGGCCGGACGGCACGTTGCTGACGGCGTTGTTGCATTGGCGGTGCCGGGCTCCATGGCCGCTAAAGCCCAAGCTGAGGCCGAAGGCTTGGACCAAGTCTTCAAGCAGGCCGGCTTTCAGTGGCGCCTGCCGGGCTGCTCCATGTGCCTTGGCATGAACGATGACTTGGCTCCGAGCGGCGCTCGCGTTGCGTCAACCTCCAACCGCAATTTTATCGGCCGGCAAGGTCGCGGTTCACGCACTCACCTGATGAGCCCGGCGATGGCCGCTGCCGCCGCTGTCAACGGCTGCATTGTCGACGTTCGCGAGTTTATAAAGTAAGAAAGGAGCTGCAAATGCAAAAATTTACTCACCTAACGGCTGTCGCGGCTCCGATGCAAGCCTCAAACATCGACACCGACCAAATAATTCCGAAGCAATTTTTGCTCGCCGTCGACCGTAAGGGCTTTGGCAAGCACCTGTTTCACGGATGGCGCTATTTGGATGCGGCAGAGACTTTGCCCAATCCGGACTTTGTGCTCAATAAGCCCTGCTACCGCGATGCCAAATTCATTGTGGCGCGCGACAATTTCGGCAACGGCTCCAGCCGTGAGCATGCCCCGTGGGCCCTGCTTGATTATGGCATCCGCGCCATCATTGCTTCGTCCTTTGCCGATATTTTTGCCAACAATGCGCTTGGCAACGGCCTGCTGCTCGTGAAACTGACCGAGGCGCAAGTTGAAGAAATCCATCAAGCCCTTGCGGAGCATCCCGGCATGGAAATTACGGTGGACCTGGAACAAAATCGTGTGACCGTGGGCGAAAAGCAATACAGCTTTACGTTGGATCCTTTCCGTCGCGAGTGCATTTTAAATGGCTTGGACACCATTGCACTCACATTGGCTCACGAGGCGGAAATCAAAGCGTATGAAGCAACGATTCCGAATTGGCGAAAAATTGTCCGCTAAATAATGGAGAACTCGGATAGGCGATTGATTCAAACCGTTCGCCTATCCGTTCTTTAAGCGCAAAGGCTTGCTCAGAATGAGCGATTCTGCATCTTTTCAGTCAATGCCTTGAATTCACCGATATAGCTGCAAGCCTGATCAATGCACTGGTTCCAGAAGTCGGGCTTCGTGGAATCAAATCCCATGTGTTTCTGAATCAATTCATCCACCGTCATGCGGCCGGTATCGCGCAAGAAGTCGCGATAAAAGCGCGGGAAATCCTCACCGCGTTTTTGCTGCTCACGGCACAAGCCTTGAGACATTAAGTAGCCGACCATATAAGCATAGTTATAGATGTATTGATCGGTCATGTAGAAGTGCACTTTGTAGCACCACAGGTAAGGATCGCAATCTTCAATCGCATCCCCCATATATTCGTGCCAAACTTCCTGCATGATCTTTTCGGCTTCGGCTTTAGTGACAAGCCCCTCTTGGCGGCGGGCAATAAATCGCTTTTCAAAGTCCATACGCACCGGCAGTTGCAAGCAGAAATTCGCGCAGCTCACCAACTCTTGCCACAAGATTCCGAGCCGTTCTTCATCGCTTTTGCTGTGAGCGGCGCAGTAGCGGCGCAAATTGGCTTCGTTGAAGGTACTGGCCACCTCAGTCAACGTCATCGGGAATTCCGTCAGATTGGTCGGCATATCGCGCATCACCCAATAGTGAAAAGCGTGTCCCAATTCATGCGACTGCTGAATGACAGAACCGAAACTGCCCAAGTAAGTCGTAAAGACGCGGGTTTGCTTAAAGCGGTTAAAGCGCGAATAGAAAGCGCCGCCCGCTTTATTGGGATCGACCCGGGCATCAAGCCAATGCTTCTCAAACATCATATCGATGAAAGCCGGGATCTCGGGATTGACGTCAATTAAGGCTGCTTTGACGGTTTTAATGGCTTCATCGTAAGGAATATAGGCGGCTTTCCCGCTTTGCTTTACCGGAATCGGGGCGAAGAAATCACAAGCTTTCATCACCTTGCGGTTAAAGAACGGCGCTCTTACCCGAATCGCTTCGCGGATTTCATCGAGTCGGGCATGAATGCAGCTAACCGCGGCATCGAGCGCTTCCCGGCTCATGCGGTTTTGTTCCAAGCTCGGCAACATCCAATCCTTTACGCCGGCATTTTGAAATTGGATTTTTCGGAAGCCGTGCAAAAAATTGAGCACGTCAACATAGGCTCCGGCATGCTCCTTGTACCACGCATTGACGGCTTCTTGCGCTGTTTCACGCAGCACGGGATCATCGGCACCCTTTAAAACGCCCACGCATTGCGAATGGGTAAGCGTTACCTCCTCGCCGCAAGAATTCTTGGCTTTCACCAAAAGCGACTTGTTCAAACGCTTATAAACAGCATCCAAGGGGTAGAAGCACTCGCCGGCAAAGGCGTTGATAAGGCGTGTTTTCTCGGCCGAGAGCCCGCTCTTCCAAGAACGCTTTTTCTCCAGCGTATTAAATTTCCAATGGGCAATGGCCGGATTATCCCACTGCGGATCCGTTTCATCGAGCGAACCCAAGACATCAAAAAGCGGTTTTGCCAACGCCTCAAGCTGCGCGCTCACCAACTGCGCCTGACCAAAAGCACCGGAAGCATTCGCATCGGTAATGTCCATGCTGGAAGCGCAATAGGCAAAGGAAATCAAAGAACTGATGCCCTCGGCTGCATCTTCATAAAGCGGCATCCAAGCAATCACTTCCTCAACGCTCGGCGTGTGGTTGAGCAAGCCTTGCAACTTTTGCATATTTTCCTGCACATGTTTCATTTCTGCTTGAAAACGTGCATCCGTCACGCTACCGTATGCGTCTTCCAAAGTCCACTGAGGCAAATTCCCTTTTTGATTATCTTCGGCCATGATCTGGTTCTCCTATATAAGACACGAAAACCAGAAAATTGTAATCAAGGCCAATTGTTAAAGCGGACTATAGACTGGATTTAAGGCAAAGACCGATGAAAATTTCTTCCCATCGGTCTTTTTTTGTTCTACAAAACAAAGACTGTTTATTGAGCGCTTAGGCGCACTTCCTCAACGCCTTGCTCTTGCGGCTCAATGCGTTCATCGTCAAGATACTGACTTTGGAGCCTTTTTTGCTCTTCCAAGTACTGCGCCACGGCATGAATCAGCTCTTCACAGCCTTCGCGCGTTGCGGCGGAAATGACAAAGACTCGGTCCTCGTGCGTAAGATCCAACCCTTCGATTAAGGCTTCAATGCGAGCATCCTGCTCCTCCGGGGCAACGAGATCGATTTTATTGAGCACCACCCAGCGGGGCTTTTCATAAAGCGCTTGGTCGTATTTCCTGAGCTCTTCGACAAGGGCTTTAGCCTCCCGCACGGGATCCACGTCGGGATCAAACGGGGCCATATCGATCAGATGCAAAAGCAATTGGGTGCGCGACAAGTGCCTTAAAAACAAGTGGCCTAAGCCGGCTCCTTCCGAGGCGCCTTCAATAAGACCGGGAATATCGGCAACCACAAAGCTTTGTTCCGGCCCGACACGAACCACGCCAAGCTGCGGATGCAACGTCGTAAAGGGATAATCGGCAATCTTGGGACGCGCATTGGAGACAGCGGAAATAAACGTGGACTTGCCGGCGTTGGGCATTCCCAATAAGCCGACATCGGCCAAAACCTTCAGCTCGAGATTGAGAAAGCGGTGCTCACCTTCTTCTCCTGGCGTACACTGCCGAGGAGCTCGATTCGTGCTGGACTTAAAATGCAAATTGCCCAAGCCGCCCTTGCCGCCCTTTGCAATTAAGTAACGTTCGCCGTGGCGAGTCAAGTCTGCAATAAGCTCGCCCGTATCGGCATCGGTTACCAAGGTTCCCACGGGCATGCGCAGCTCGATATCGTTCCCTGCGGCACCGTAGCAATCGGCCCCCCGGCCGTTTTCGCCGTTTTTAGCAAAGTGCTTGCGGGCATAGCGATAGTCAATCAAGGTATTGATGTTGCAGTCGGCAACGGCATACACGTTACCGCCGCGGCCACCATCTCCGCCATCGGGGCCACCCTTCGGAATAAATTTTTCTCGCCTGAACGAGGCAACACCGTTACCGCCCTTGCCGCCGGCGACTTCGATGCGCGCTTCATCAACAAACTTCATAAAACTCCGGCGCAACACCCCGCTATTTAAGAGGGCAAAGGCGCCGCCTCCGCTGATTAGTTAACTACTTGAAACGGCTCACAGACAATCACTGCGAATTCGCAGTCCCTCGCGGGAGGGCCTAAACGATCCGATTGCCTGTTTAGGCATTGTCTCACAGACAGAAAAAAATAGCCGTCTTAACACGCCAAAAGCCATGTCTAACGACATGGCCTTTGTGTTTTCGGTTAACGACCGGATAAGGATCAAACATCCCCCGGTCTATCCGCTCAATGGAAATTAAGCGGGAACAACCTTCACGAAACGGTGGTTCTTCGGGCCCTTGACCTCGAACTTCACCGTGCCGTCAACCTTGGCAAACAACGTGTGGTCACGACCCATACCGACGTTGTCACCGGGATGGAATTGCGTGCCGCGTTGACGAACAATGATGCCGCCGGCGTTGATCGCCGCGTCACCGAAAACCTTCACACCAAGACGCTTAGCTTGGGAATCACGACCGTTGCGGGTAGAACCGCCGCCCTTTTTATGTGCCATTTTCTTACTCTCTTAAAAATCGATATTAAGCCGCGATCGTTTCGATCTTGAGCTCCGTGTAGTTTTGACGATGACCAGCGCTCTTGATGGAGTGCTTACGACGACGCATCTTGAAGATGCGAACCTTGTCGTGACGGCCGTGAGAAACGACCGTAGCAGTCACGCTTGCGCCTTCAACGAAGGGAGCGCCAACCTTGAGTTCATTGCCATCGGAAACAGCCAAGACTTCAGAAAGGGTCACTTGGGAGCCGACTTCGGCGTTCAAGGATTCAACCTTGAGCTTGTCACCGGCAGCGACGCGATATTGCTTGCCGCCAGTCTTGATAATTGCGTACATTGTAATAAACCTCGCCCGTTTCGCTCAGCCAACGCACTGTCTGCGAAACCTTTTTATATTAATCATCCGACGACGCCGGACGTTCTCATGCGTAGGAATGCGGATTATTCCACAAATCAATAAGTTATGCAAGTCTTTGAACACTCTTTTTCGTTCGGAGCCGGTTGACGTTAGCGCTTAGCCTCTTTTATCCAAAAAATCGAATAGTTCAAGGCACACTCATTGATTGCAAACGATAATTTTCGGTACACAGCAAAACTCATGATTCACTGCCGGCCCAAGGAAGATGCGCCACACGCGGGCCAAAGATCGGAGAGAGCCGCTTGAAGCCTTTGAAAAGGTCACTCCGGGTCGAGCCTAAGGCAAAAACACCAATCTAAATCATGCAGATTGCCAAAATTGTTCATAAACTAAAGTTCGCTTTAACTTTTTTGTCATTTTTAAGACTAAAACATTCGACTTTTCCCCCCTCGTTTATACTTTTTGTCATCGTTTTGTCATAAAAATGAAATAAACTTCGTCCTGCTTTACCATTTATGTCAAAATATTGTCATATTTCTAGTTCCCGCCAGAGGATTGTATGGATAACTATTACATCGCAGTGTTGGCCTTTTTAGGTTGCCTTGCGATTTTCGATCTCTTCGTTGGCGTCAGCAATGATGCCGTCAATTTTTTAAATTCAGCCCTTGGTTGTCGAATTGCAAAGTTCCGCACAACAATGTGGGTGGCAACTTTCGGTGTTCTCCTTGGCGCCACATTCTCTTCGGGGATGATGGAAATTGCTCGTTCCGGTGTTTTCCACCCGCAAATGTTCACCTTTTCAGAAATCATGGTGATTTTCTTTGCGGTCATGATCGCCGACGTGGTCTTACTGGATGCTTTTAACTCACTGGGATTGCCGACCTCCACCACGGTTTCGATTGTCTTTGAACTCTTAGGCAGTGCCATGGCCGCAGCGTTCTTTAAGCTTTACATGAACGGCGGCTCCTTGGAAATGGTCTTTGACTACATCAACACCAGCAAGTCGCTTACGATCATTTCCGCGATCCTCATATCCGTTGTGGTCGCCTTTGTGAGCGGGGCTGTTATTCAATACATTATGCGCTTGATCTTCTCCTTCTATTTCGAGCGCATGTACAAAAAGATCGGCGCAATTTTCGGCGGCTTCTGTATCACCGCCATCATGTATTTCTTGGTCATGAAAGGCGCGAGCGGGGCAAGCTTCATGCGACCGGAATGGATTGAGTGGATTGACGCTAACACTCGGGTAATCCTCATTACCATGTTCATCGGCCTGACCGTTTTTTTCGAAATCCTCATCCTCGCTTTTCAAGTCAATATCTTCAAAATCGTCATCCTCTCCGGGACGTTCTCCCTTGCCTTTGCATTCGCCGGCAACGACCTCGTGAACTTCGTTGGTGTGCCTTTGGCTGCTTTAGACAGTTGGCGCCAATGGTCTGCTTCGGGAGTTTCGGACACCTCTTTCATGATGAGCGGCCTCTTGGAGCCCACACAAACAGAAACGATCTTCTTGCTAGCTTCCGGCATGGTTATGGTCTTTACCCTGTGGTTCTCTAAAAAGGCCCACCGTGTGATTCAAACGTCCTTAAACCTCTCTGCGCAGCAAAGTGACCACGAACAATTCGGCTCATCTCTTCCCGGTCGCGTAATTGTTCGTACAGCCATGGGCCTTGGCTCAATCGTTAACCAATTAATCCCGGGGGCAGTCAAGACTAAATTAGATTCGCGCTTTAAACACCGCCGTCTGGCCCGAGGCGAAGAACCCTTGCCTTTTGACTATGTCAGAGCTTCGGTCAACTTGGTGCTCTCGGCCATTTTGATTGCTTCGGCCACGTCCCTGCAATTGCCCCTATCGACCACGTACGTCACTTTCATGGTTGCCATGGGCTCCTCGTTTGCCGACGGCGCTTGGGACCGAGAAACGGCGGTTTACCGCATCTCCGGCGTTCTGACCGTGATCAGCGGCTGGTTCTTGACGGCATTGTCTGCAAGTACGCTGGCCGCCATTGTCTGCTCTTTGATTTTCTTGGGCGGATCGGTTGTGTCGTTCCTGTTGGCTTTGGTTGCCTTCTTCTTGCTGATTCGCTCGAATATCCGCTTCAAGAAAGAAAACCAAGCCTTCCAAGCCGAACGCAAAATGCGCTATGACGTACCGACCATTCGAGACATCCTCAATAAGCGCGTCGGCCAAAATCTTTACACGACCGTTAATCTGTATAACGCGATTGTTGAAAACTTCCTCAACGACAGCGAAAGCGGTTTGCGCAAATTGAAATTGAAATCCAATGCCAATTTTGAGCAACTGACACGCGAACGCAGCTTGTACTATCGAATGAACTATTCTAAGTACAAGCCGACTAAAGAAGACTTCGATGCCCGCTACGGTTATTTCCGCACCTTCACCAACCTGCGCGACGTCGGACGGTCCTTGCAAAGCTTAGCCCGTGTCACCAAAGACCATATCGCCAATCGCCACCGCACCTTCCAAGGTGAGTTAGGACAAGACTTGGCCGATCTGGCTCAGATCTTGGTTGAAATCGTCGGGACAAGTCAAAGCATGGAAGGCGTACAGGCCCTTCACAGGAATGCCTCGGCCTTACTAACTCGGATCGAAAACATTCAGGAAAAGCTGTTGTTGACCGGTCCGGAAAACGGCTTCTCGGCGCGCGGCTGTGAAATTTATTTGAGTTTCCTCTTGTTTGCTCGCGAACTGATTAACCACTACGAAATCATTCAGATGCTGCAGCAGAAATTCAATATTCAGCATCCGAAGCAAGTTCAGGCTTCTCCTGAACAAGCGCAAACTAAGCCCGCTTAATTTGCTTTTGCTAGCCGCCGGCTTGCCCGGCGGTTTTTTTTAACCATAGCCATACCTAAATCCTATATAACTGGATATTTTAAAGGTATTTGTTATAACAGAAAAAGATCTCTAAGATATCCTTTTTTTCAAACTAAAGACTCGCATGGCTTCTCAATCTAGGTTTCTGGTCCTTATCCTTACCATCGGCGTTTTCGGCATTATCAACACAGAGATGGGCGTGGTGGGCATCATTCCGATCATTGCCGAGCGCTTCGACGTGAGTGTTCCGACAGCCGGCTGGACGGTCAGCGTTTTTGCCATTATCGTTTCGCTCGCCGCTCCCATTTTGCCGATGGCCCTGTCAGGCATCAATCGTCGAACCATCATGTTAGTCACCTTGGCATTATTCACGGTATCGAACCTTATTGCACTGTTCTCATCGTCTTTCGGATTGCTGCTTTTTTCACGCGCCTTGCCGGCTTGCCTGCATCCGGTATACGTAGCAATGGCTTTTACACTGGCAGCTCAAAGTACTCCCGACGATCCGTCAAAAGGCATTGCCCGCATCTTTGTCGGAGTCTCGGCCGGCATGGTACTCGGCGTACCATTTGCCACATGGCTCACAACGCACTTCGGTTATGAAATCGCGATGAGCTTTTTTGCCTTCATCAACCTTGCCGCTTTGCTTGCTACGATCTTTTGGGTCCCTCCGATACCGACTAAACAATCCGGTTTCGGAACTCAAATTAAAGTTCTGAAAAGCCAAATCCTGTGGCTTAGCGTCATTGCTTTTACCGGCATCAACGGAGCCATGTTCGGCTTTTTTAGCTATATGTCGGACTTTTTAATTCAGGTAAGCGAACTTAATTTTGATGCGGTGAGTTCCGTACTCTTGATCTATGGCTTGGCCAATATCGCCGGCAATATGCTCGCCGGCAAAATGTTCGGCAAGCATCGCACCTTTTATATTTTCGCGACACCGGCGGTGATGCTAGGCGGCTATGCCGCACTTTTTGCTCTAGGCAAGCAGTGGCTTGCCTCTGCCGGCTTGTTGCTCGCGCTCGGCGTCTTGGCGGGCTTTGTCAATATCGTCGGCCAATTCTTAATTTCTTCGGCTGCTCGCAAAGCTCCCGACTTCGCTAACGGACTTTTTCTCATGGCCGCCAATTTGGGCACCGCCTTCGGAACCTTTTTTTGCGGCCTATTTATCGCTAGCGGCGACAGCCGCGATGCGTTATTCGGATCATGGATTCTGCTCACGCTAAGCCTTGTCTGCATTGCCATTCGCCAAAAAATAGCGCCTCGACATGGTATGTCGTAGCAAGATCAAACAAGCGGATTTACTTGCTTTTTGTTTCTCATTGAGGCTGTTATCCGTTTCTTCTAAAAATTAGGGCTTTTCCCGAAGCTTAACTATAATGTCGGGCACTATGACAAAAACAGCTTCTATCTCGCCCAAGGCCCAAGCAGCCCGGGCAGTACTGGCGCCGATTGCTGAAGACTTGGTAGCCGTGGATCGCATTCTCAACCAAGAATTATCAGCAAGCCAAAGTCCGAAAATTGCCGAAGTCGGCCACTATATCATCGCTGCCGGCGGCAAACGCATGCGGCCGGCTCTTTTAATGCTGATGGCCAGGGCTTTGGGTTATACGGGAACCGTTCATCAAGAATTGGGCGCTACCATCGAAATGCTTCATACGGCAACGCTCATGCATGACGATGTCGTTGATGAAGGGATGATGCGGCGCGGCCGCCCGACAGCCAATGCACGCTGGGGCAACAATGTCTCCGTACTGGTTGGCGACTTCATGTATACCCGTTCATTTCAAATGATGGTCCGCATTGGGAACCTGAAAGTAATGGAGGCTCTGGCTGGTGCTGCTAACGTCTTAAGCGAAGGCGAGGTCATCCAGATGCAAAACGCCCATGACCCGTCGGTCGACGAGTCTCGATACCTTAAAGTAATCGAGCGAAAAACTTCCGCGCTTTTTGTAGCGGCTGCCCGTATGGCTTGCGCCATCTCCGATGCGACTCAAACACAAGAGCAGGCACTTATCGACTATGCCAAGGCTCTCGGCAATGCTTTCCAAATTGCTGACGATATTCTTGATTATTCGGGCGATCCCAGCCAAAGCGGCAAGCAAATCGGCGCTGATTTTGCAGAGGGCAAAGTCACCCTGCCGGTCATTTACACTTTACAAGAGACAAACAGCGAAAATCGCCGCTTTATCGAAGAAGCCATTCGCAACGGTCATGGCGATTTTGAGAAGATTTCGGCTGTTATCGCCCAAACTCGAGCGATCGAACGATGCCGCCAACGAGCTCATGAGGAATTAAATCGAGGGAAAAAAGCATTATCTGCTTTGCCCTCTTCCATTTTTAAAAATTCTCTGATAGAATTGCTCTCCTTCGTGGTTGAGAGAGAATCTTAACGCGAAATCGGAGTGTAGCTCAGCCTGGTAGAGTACTACGTTCGGGACGTAGGTGTCGGAGGTTCGAATCCTCTCACTCCGACCAGAATTTCAGGAGGGAGATAAGTTAACTTATCTCCCTTTTTCCTTTTGTACAACGCAGAAGGCAAAAACGTATAATTTTCCCTACCTCTTCATTACTTTGGGATCCATCTTATGACTTGGATTGTTGGGCTGACAGGCGGCATCGGCTCCGGGAAAACGCAAGCAAGCAATGTATTTGCCTCCTTGGGCGTGCCTGTTATTGATACAGATTTAATTAGCCACGCTTTGACGGCCCCCCGGGGGTTGGCGATAGAGGCTATTCGGGCCGCCTTTGGCGATGAGGTCATCTCGGCAAGCGGAGAAATGGACCGAAAAAAAATGCGTCAGCTAGTCTTTGCTGACCCCGCTGCCAGGCAAAAATTAGAAGGCATCTTGCATCCGCTGATTGCTCGAGTCGCCTTAGCCTCGATCAGTCAACATGCCGATGCGCCCTACGTCGTCTTGGTTGTACCGCTGTTGGCCGAAAGCCCCGCTTGGATTAGCCGTTGCGATCGAATTTTAGTTATCGACTGCGAAGTGCAAACTCAAATCGAAAGGATTATGAAACGCTCCAACCTGACTCGGGAAGAGGCCGTGAGCATTATTTCTCAGCAAGCTTCTCGTGAAGCGCGCAAGGCCATTGCCAATGAAGTCATTGTCAACGAGTCGTCTATTGAGCACCTCACCCAGCAGGTAACCCGCCTGCACGATTACTATTTGCGTTTGGCGAGTCAGTCGCCTAACGCCGGAGCCCCCGTATGATTGTGAAATGTCCAACCTGCCATAAGCCTGTGGAGTGGTCTGAAAAAAATCCTTGGCGCCCGTTTTGCTCGGAGCGTTGCAAACTGATTGATCTCGGAGAATGGGCTAGCGACAGCTATGTCATCCGCGGCAATAGCTACGAGCAGACCAACGAGTCCGAAGCCGACCGTCTCGCTCAGCAACTTTTTTCTTCCTTGGAAGAAGAGAAAAAGGACTCGTCTTCAGAGCAACAGCGCTAAATCGTTTCTATCCAACCTTGCGCCCCATGCGGGCGCAAAAATTTTTCATCATCCACGCGTACGCTTGTCGCATAAAGCGGAACCGGATTTTCCTCAAGCAACCGTTGCCAAGCGCTGGATCCAACCTGAACAAAGTCCGGTGCAATGGCAAAAAGTGCACCGGAGTCTTTAAACGCCGTCCAATCATCCGAGCCAATACCAAACGCATACCGCTCATGATAAATGCGATTGTGCTCAACCGGAGCCTTGGCATAAACGCCATCAGATACTTCCTGGATAGCCTGTGAAGCAGAGGCTTCTACCCAAAATTGAACGATGCCTGTCGCGGCCAATTTTTCACGCCAAAAAGCTAACCGCTCGCATTGGGCTGCCCCCAGCATCACGCCATCAAAGGTTCTTTTCTCAATCTTTGATAGATCGGGCACATCGCTTTCGATTCTCAACCAATGCTTAGGCAAGCGCAGCCAAGATGCAATCGGTTCACTCGCTTTAAGAATGGGACTCGGCCATTGGTCCAAATCAAAAAAACCGAATTGCTGCTTTTCTCGCGACTGGGGCACGCCGCTCCAATTCCAAGAGCGAACGAAGTGCAATTTCACAACCGCATGGGGATACTCATGCACTAGCGTCACCCATGGCGCGCAAGCCTTCACATCCAATCCCAGTTCTTCACGCAATTCCCGGCGAACCGTTTCTTCAACACTTTCCCCGGCCTCCATCTTCCCGCCGGGAAATTCCCACCATCCGGCGAAAGGCTTACCTTGCGGACGGGAATTAATCAAACACTGACCTTTCTCGTTAAATAATACGGCACAAGCTACCGGCGTAATCGCCCTCATGGATCCCCCTAACACAATGAAGGCGCCTTGCGGCGCCTGCATAAGGAAAAATTAATCAACGTGTCCGTGACAATTCTTAAATTTCTTGCCGGAACCGCACGGGCAGGGATCGTTGCGGGAGACGCCGCGCCAATCCACCTCGTCCAAATTCACTCCGTAAGGCGACATGCCGGTAAAGGAGAGCTCATGGCCCTCATCATCGTGCACCTTGCGCTCTTTCATTTGTTCTTGACGAGCCTCTTGCTCGGCCTTGGCACGAGCCTGCGCATCGGCTAAAGCTTGAGCCCGAGCCTCGGCTTCAGCCTGGGCTTGGCGTTGCTGGGCCTCCACTTCCTCGCGGGTTTGAATTTGAACGTTCATCAAAACACGCATCACATTTTCGCGCACGCGATCGAGCAAAGTTTCAAACATCGAGAAAGCTTCGCGCTTGTATTCCTGCTTGGGCTGCTTTTGAGCATAACCGCGCAAGTAGATCCCCTGACGCAACGCATCCAGCGCCGTAATGTGCGCACGCCAAATGGCATCAAGCACTTGCAACGTGACCTGGCGGGAGAAATCGTTCATTGCTTGAGGACCGGCGAGTTCCACCTTTTCGTTATAAATACGGTCAACCTCGTCAATCAAAGCCTTCTCCAAATCCTCGTCGGTCACGGACGTGCTCTTGTCGAGCATCGCCTGCAAGTCCAAATTGATGGACCATTCCGTTCGGAGAATGGACATTAGCTTCTTCAGATCCCACTGCTCTTCGACTGTATCGGCCGGCACATAGGCACGGAACAGGTCCTGGAAGTAGCCGTGACGCAAATTCGTGATCATCTCACTGAGATCTTTGCTTTCCAAAATTTCATTACGCAAGCGGTAAATTTCCCTGCGTTGGTCGTTTTGGACATCATCGAATTCGAGCAGCTGCTTACGAATATCGTAGTTGCGGCTTTCAACCTTGCGCTGAGCACTTTCGATCATGCGCGAGAGCATGTTCGACTCAATCGCAACCCCCTCTTCGAGCTTGAGCTTATCGGCAATGGCCCTCATGCGGTCGCCGCCGAAAATGCGCAAAAGCGGATCCTCCATTGAAAGATAAAAACACGAAGAACCCGGGTCGCCTTGACGGCCGGCGCGGCCGCGCAGCTGGTTATCGATACGGCGGGATTCGTGGCGCTCGCTACCGATAATGCGCAAGCCACCCGCCTTGACGACCTTATCGTGCTCAACTTGCCAAGCGGCTTTAAGCGCGTCTATTTGACTCTTCTTTTCTTCTTCGGATAAGTCCGGATTAAAGCGAATCTCGTCGATATGCTTATTGATGCCGCCGCCCAGCACGATATCGGTACCGCGGCCGGCCATGTTCGTGGCAATCGTTACCACACCGGGACGGCCGGCTTCCAACACGATCTGAGCTTCTCGTTCGTGCTGCTTGGCATTGAGCACATTGTGGGCAATGCCTTCCTTGGTAAGCAACTGGCTTAACGCCTCGGAGTTTTCAATTGAGGTTGTCCCCAAAAGAACCGGTTGTTGGCGCTTCTGGCACTCTTTAATGTCGTCGACAATCGCCTTGTACTTTTCGTTAACCGTTCTAAAGACACGGTCCTGTTGGTCGATACGAATCATCTTGCGATGCGTCGGAATCACCACGGTTTCCAAGCCGTAGATATCTTGGAATTCATACGCCTCGGTATCGGCCGTACCGGTCATGCCCGAGAGCTTTTCATACATACGGAAGTAGTTCTGGAATGTAATCGAAGCGTAGGTTTGATTTTCCTGATTGATCTTGACGCCTTCCTTAGCTTCCACGGCCTGGTGGAGACCTTCCGACCAACGGCGCCCGGGCATCAATCGGCCGGTAAATTCGTCAACGATAACGATTTCTCCGTTTTGCACGACATACTGTTGGTCTCGCTTAAAGAGCGTATGGGCACGCAAAGCGGCATTTAAGTGGTGCATCAGGATGATATTTTGGCCGGAATACAAGCTCTGTCCGCTCGGGATCATGCCGCGTTCGGTCAAAATCTTCTCAATATGTTCGTGTCCCTCTTCGGAGATGTAAACTTGGTGGGCTTTTTCATCAACCCAATAGTCACCCGGTCCCTTTTCCTCCTTTTGCGGAATCAAAAGCGGAGGAATTTCGTTCATCTTAGCGTACAGCTCCGTATTGTCATTGGCCGGACCGGAAATGATCAAAGGCGTACGCGCTTCATCGATCAAAATGGAGTCCACTTCGTCAACGATCGCATAGTGCAGGCCGCGCTGACGCCGATGGTTCGGGTCGTACTCCATATTGTCGCGCAAGTAGTCAAACCCGAATTCATTGTTCGTGCCGTACGTAATATCGGCCGCATACGCCTTCACCTTTTCTTCGTTGGGCTGTTGGCTGTAAATGGTACCGACACTCATCCCGAGGAAGTTATAAACACGCCCCATCCATTCGGCATCGCGCTTGGCCAAATAGTCGTTGACCGTCACCACATGCACTCCCTTGGCAGGCAATGCATTTAAATAAACAGCCAAAGTAGCGGTGAGCGTTTTACCTTCGCCGGTACGCATTTCCGCAATCTTGCCGTCGTTGAGCACCATGCCGCCGATTAGCTGCACGTCAAAGTGGCGCATACCGAGCACACGGAAACTGGCTTCGCGAACCACGGCAAAAGCCTCCGGCAACAATGAATCCAACGTTTCACCTTTGGCCAAACGGTCGCGGAATTCTTGAGTTTTAGCGCTCAACTGCTCGTCAGTGAGCGCTTTCATTGAATCTTCAAGCTTGTTGATGGCCGCGCACTGGCGGCGGTATTGTTTGATCAAGCGGTCATTGCGACTGCCGAAAATTTTGGTTAAGAGCTCAGAAAACATTATTGATAACCCTGCTCAGGCGAAGGCGTCCCTTCGCCCGACGTTTGAAAAACTTCCCACAAAAATGTCAGAAAGCGAAATCCATAGCGCTGAATTATCGCATATTGGGAAAGGCTTTTTACTATTATTCACGACTATAATTCGTGACAAAAAGATGCTGGTAATCTGTTATCCTCTTTTTCGGACTCCCCGACTACTCAAGGATTCGCCATGTACGGACTCGAAGATATCGGCAAACTGATCGTTTCAGTAGACAAGGACTCGCCGCTAAAAATGCAAATGCTCGCGGTGCGCCTGAAAAACATTTTGGAGGGGGCTTGCCGCAAACGGGGCTTTAATATCAATTTTCACGACTGTGTCCATGTAGAGTGCTCGCCGCGCGGCATCGTCATCAACACAACGACAGCCAGCCTGGCAAACCGCCTCAAGCAAATCCGGCCTACATTGGATAAGGCCCTGTTTGATCATGGCATTCATTTGCCGATTGAAGCTATCCGCAGCGGCAAGATCCAAACTTTGCCGAATTTAGATCCTTACCCGCAAGACGCTCCTCGGATCGCCCCTGCCGGCGCCTCCGATGCCGTCTATGCCAACGCCATGAAGGCACAGGACCCGGACGTAAAAAAAGCGCTCGAGCAACTGGCCCAAGCGCTTGCGCACTAACCGTTCTGCTATAAGGCAAAAGCCCTCTCGAAAGAGAAGTCCACCGGGGCGGGTTTATCCTCAAACGTAGCCCATTCCCAAGCCGTCGAATCGGCCAGCAAGGCACGCAACAAGTGGTTATTGAGGCCATGCCCGGACTTGTGCGCGCTGTAGCTTGCCAAAAGCGGATGACCTAAAACGTAAAGGTCTCCCATGGCGTCGAGGATTTTGTGTTTGACAAACTCATCCTGGCCGCGCAAGCCTTCCGGATTGAGCACATGAAACTCATCCATGACAACGGCATTTTCAAGCGTTCCGCCCTGTGCGAGCCCGATTGAGCGCAGCATCTCCACGTCCTGCACAAAGCCGAAGGTGCGAGCACGGCTTACGGCTGCTGCATACGTGTCCTTGGCAAAGTCCACCTCAGCATACTGCAGCGTGCTGTCGATGGCCGGATGACCGAATTGGATGGAAAAGGATAACTTGAAGCCCTCGTGCGGCTCAAGCTTGGCCCACTTGTCCCCATCCTGCACCATGACAGGCTTGAGGATGCGCACAAAACGCTTAGGTGCGTCCTGCTCCACAATGCCGGCGGCTTGGATTAAGAAGACAAAGCTGGCTCCCGAACCGTCCATGATGGGAATTTCCGGAGCATCCACATCCACGTAACAGTTGTCAATGCCCAAGCCATTGAGGGCACTCATCAAGTGCTCAATGGTGGAGATCTTGACCGGTCCCTCGTTAAGCGTGGTTGCCATACGGGTATCATTGACACGCGTAGCTTCAGCCGGCATCACCACCGGCGGCGTCAAGTCGATTCGGGTAAACACAACCCCGGTACCGGGCTGAGCAGGCCGCAGGCTCAAATGAACCTTGCGGCCGGAATGCAGTCCGATGCCGACCGTGTTAACAACACTTTTAAGCGTTCGTTGTTTAAGCATCAGCGACTACTTGTTGTCTCGACGAATAGACCACCAGCCGGCTTGAGGCCAATCGCGGGCAGGATTGTCTTCGTCTTTCTTTTCTTCACTATTCGGGAATAAGTCAGGCGTGGGCTCGGGTTGAGGTTTAGCCTCAACATGAGCCGGACGCGCAGCCATGCCTTCCATGCCGGGAGCCCGCACCGGCTCCTTTGCCGGCATCTCAGGCGCGCCCATCGGGGCTTGAACAGGCTTAGTCGCTTGCGGCGTCGGCGGATTCCACGCCGCGGCAAACGGATCCGTCTTCGGCTTTTCCGCGGTCGAAGCGGGGCTGGCCGGACTCCATACCGGGCGCACCTCTTCTTTCTTTTCCAAGGCCGGAACCGCCCGTTCCTTGCCACCGTCCAATCCGGTAGCCACCACCGTCACACGCATGGAGTCGCCCATGCTGTCGTCGTAGGCAGAACCATAAATCACCTGAGCCCCCTTGGCGGTGAAATTGGTAATAATGTTCATCACCGTCTTGGTTTCCTTCATCTTCATGGTCTCTTCGCTGGCGGTGATGTAGACCAAAACGCCTCGGGCTCCGTTCAGCGTTACGCCTTCCAAAAGCGGGCAAGCAACGGCATTTTCAGCGGCAATACGAGCCCGATCCGGTCCGGATGCAATAGCCGAACCCATCATGGCGGTACCGCGTTCGCTCATGACCGTGCGCAAATCCTCAAAGTCCACGCCGATCAAGCCCGGCGTTTGAATGATTTCGGTAATGCCGGCGCACGCCTTAAACAACACATCATCGGCAGCGGCGAAGCACTCGCTCACGGAAGCATCCTCCCCGAGCTCGTCTTCGAGCTTGTCGTTCAAGATCACGATCTGGCTGTCAACGGCTTCTTTGAGTTTCACAAGGCCTTCCTCGGCGCGCTGCATCCGCAAGGCCCCTTCATAGCTAAAAGGCTTGGTAACCACTGCCACCGTCAAAATGCCCATTTCACGGGCAATTTGGGCCACCACGGGAGCTGCCCCCGTACCGGTGCCGCCCCCCATGCCGGCGGTAATGAACACCAGATTAGCCCCTTGCAAAAGTTCGCGGATGCGATCCTTGGCTTCAATAGCTGCCTGCTCGCCTACTTCGGGACGAGCCCCAGCACCCAAACCGGTTTTGCCGATTTGCAGCGTTGCATGAGCGCGCGAATGTGACAAAGCCGTATAGTCCGTATTAATCGCAATGAATTCAATACCTTGTGCACCGCGTTCAATCATGTGTTCAACCGCGTTACCACCACCGCCGCCAACACCGACCACTTTAATGACCGTTTGACGGGGATCGTCATTAAGAACTTCAAACATAGAAAATCAGCCTCCAATTCGATTTTGTAATTATCGCTGATCGGAATCTTTTTGCCTAGATTTTTCGGTAACTTTTTCTGCCAATCATGACGGGCTCGGCAACGACGCGCTTAGGACAATCTCGGCAGTTTTCAACAAGCGCGGCGCTCTTTTAGGCTCAATACTGGCCGACGAAAAATTCCACCATGCCGCGTTTGGCGCGGGCAAGAAACGAATTATCGGTCGTATCGGCCGTATCTTCGGCATCTTCGCCCAAGCTAAAGCGTTTAGCCTCGTAGGCAATGAGCCCCATCACAACGGTCTCTTTGGGCGAATTCAGGCCGATACAAGCATCCCCGTTATAAAGTGAGCGGCCGAGCCGGGTGCTGAAGGTATAGCGCCAGGGGCCGGGCACCACGGATGAGAAAAGCTCGGTAATGCCCATCATGATTGCTGTTCCGCCCGTCAGCACGGTGCCTCCCGGCAAACGGTTTTTCGGTGCATCCGAGACAAGCGTATACCAACCGTCCTTATATAAAAGGCGGCCGATTTCGTTATAAAGTTGCAACACTTCGTAGGCGGCAATCTGCGAAAGCTCGTACTTGGAGTACTTGCGTCCGCCTTCTTCCAAAGGTGCTTTGTACAAAATAACGTCTTTATGTTCGGGCAAACAATTTAAGTCCAAGCGAAGCTTGATTTCCTCGGCCTGCTTCATGCTGCAGTGCAAGTAGCCGGCCAAGCGTTCGGTAATTTTCTTCCCACCGTAAGCAATGGTGTGGGTAAAACGGGGGCTGCCGCCTTTAAAGACCACAATATCGGTCGTCCCTGCCCCGATATCGATGAGCACCACCCCGTTTTGGCGCTCCTCTTCGGTCAAGGCGCCGTATCCGCTAGCCCACGCTTCGGGCAAAATACTGGAAATTTCCACCCCGCTGCGGCGGATGACTTTGAGCCGCATGGAAGCATTTAAGGCACTGGAAACCGCTGAATGCAAATGCGCCGAAATATTCGAGCCTTTTGCTTCAAGCAGGTTTTGTTCCGACTGCTCGTCGCGTTGGTTATCGAGCATGTAGTAGAGCAATTCCGATTTGATGAGAAAGGTTTCATCGGACTTTTGCACCGCGTCTTGGGCCATGGCCTTGACGGTCTGCATTTCGTTGAGCGTGGGATGGCGTCCCTTCAAGGGCAGGCTTGCAGTGGAATCCACCCCGACCAGGTACTTGCCGGAAATATTGGTAATGACTTCAGACACAGGCCGCCCGGCAATACGAAAGGCCTCGTCAAGCGCGCTATTGACCGAAGGCAGGGCATCTTCAACATTTGTGATGCAACCCTCATGAATGGCCTGTGACTCCGAACGCCCCTGACCCAAAACACGAAAAGTCCCGTCCTTAGAAACCTCCGCAACCACGGCAAGCACTTTACTTGATCCGATATCTAAAGCAGCGACGATCTTCTTGTTTTCTTTCATAAAAATGCAAAAAAATGTTCGAAACGGTTAGCGTCTTGCCGGCACCCTCCGCAGATCTTTTCTGCAAAGGAAAAGATCTCGCGCTACGCACATAGGATCGGGCGCAGCATTTAAGCTAAAAAAGCTTCCCCACGCGCTTAGGGCAAGCGATTGGACTCTGCAATCGCCTCTGCGGCTCGCCTGCGCGTTGCTTGAGATTTGTATCGTTGTAGGCTTTGTTCAGGCAGCGTAGCCGAAAAAGCCAACTCGTACCGTGCATCAATGCTTGAGGGCGGCCCTTGCATCAGCTTAACGACATCGGGATATTGTACGATAACCACGCCGAAACGATCTTCGAGCGTCCAGCCTTCCTGCTCAACCCCCAATTCGATGCGGGTCGGCGGTATTTGATCTCCGGCAATAGCCACGGCCCAACTGTCACGCTCTGACACGCTTACTTCCGTCACGCGAGCTTTGGGCATCACCACCTGCAGCATCCGGCTAAAACGCCGATAACGACGCGTTACCTCGTCCACCATATCGGCGCGACCGAAAAATTCCGGTAACGACAAGGGATTATCCACTTCTTCCGGATTGGCAGCAAAAAGCTTGCCTTCGACTGAAACCAGCCGCCCGTCTTCCCAAAGCGCCAAAGGCTTGTACTCGCGGATTTCAATATTGATCGCATCCGGCCAAACCTTGCGCACATTGACACTTTTCACCCAAGGGGCCTTCAGAGCCGCCTCGCGAATGGCATTCATGTCAATGTTGAAAAAATTCCCGTACGTGGTCGTCCCCAGCGCCCGGCGGAAAGCCACAGGCGAAATATGCTTAATTTCCCCAGTGAGCTCTACCGATTGAATCTCAAAATAAGACAAAAAATACCGGGGGAAGCTGCTAACGGCAACCGCAGCCAGCAGCAGCAACACGGCCAACAAGACCAGAAACCGGCGGATAATCCTTTTAACGTTCACGCTTTAACGCTTGCCGTCCAATGCGGCCTCTGAGAGCACGCTCAAAACCAAATCCTGGTAGCTCATACCGACAGCCTTCGCCGCAAGCGGTACCAAGGAGTGAGCGGTCATGCCGGGCGAGGTATTCATTTCAAGCAGCATAAAGCGACCGTCTTCAGTGAGCATCAGGTCAATGCGACTCCAGCCGCGGCCGCCCAACGCATGGTAAGCCTTCACGCAAGTACGGCTGATTTCTTCGGCCAAGTCAGGCGGCAAGTCTGCCGGACAGTCATAGCGCACATCATTCGTGAAGTATTTGTTCTGATAATCGTAGTCGCCGTCAGGGGCCACGATTTCAATGATCGGCAACGCGCGGGCATTTTCCCCGCCTCCCAAAATCGCTACCGTCAGCTCGCGCCCGAAAACACGTTTCTCTACGAGCACCTGGGGATCCAGGTTACTGGCCTTGACCACGGCCTGCGCCAGCTCCTCTGCCGAGGCGTCTTTGAGCTTGGACAAACCGATGCTTGAGCCTTCATGCGCCGGTTTGACAACAAGGTCACGCCCGAGTTGCTGAATCACAAAGTTCATGTCCGAATTTTTCGTCACGAGCATCCCGTTGGGAACCGGAATATTGGCAATGCGCCAAATGCGCTTGGTCATTACCTTATCGATCGCGATTGCGCTGGTTCTGACACCGGGCCCGGTGTAGGGAATGCCTAAATACTCCAAGACGCCTTGAATCGTGCCGTCTTCGCCGAAACGGCCGTGCAACGCAATCATAGCCCGGTCGTATTGGCCTTTTTCCAATTCCGACAAGTCATCATCTTGAGGATCAAAGCGCGTCACATCCACGCCGGCATCAACCAACGCGTCATACACACCTTTGCCGCTCATCAGGGACACTTCCCTTTCGCTGGAGACACCCCCGGCAAGCAGCACGACCTTACCCAGCGAAGCCGGATCAATGTTTTTCTTCTCGGTTGACATCACTTTTCCTCTTTTTCTTGAATACGTTTAGAGAGCTCGACCAAGCGGGCAGGCACGCTGCCCACGCTGCCGGCTCCCATGGTCACTACCACGTCCTTATCCCGAGCCAGTTTCATAATGGCCGCATCCATGTCGCTCGGCTTATCCACAAACACGAGCTCGGTTTGCCCGATCAGCCGGATGGCCCGGGCCAAGCTTCTGCCGTCGGCACCGACAATCGGAGCCTCCCCGGCCGGGTAGACATCGGCAAGCACCAATGCCTGAACGCCCGAGAGAACCTTGACAAAATCCTCAAAGCAATCGCGCGTTCTCGTATAGCGGTGAGGCTGGAAGGCAACTAGGATACGGCGGCCGGGATAGGCGCCGCGAGCGGCCTGCAGCGTAGCCATCATCTCGTGCGGATGATGTCCGTAATCGTCGATTAACGTGAACGAGCCTCCGCCGGGCAGCGCAATTTCGCCGTACTGGCTAAAGCGGCGTCCCACTCCCTTAAAGTTTGCCAGGGCGGTCACGATGGCATCATCGGAAACATCGGCCAGCGTGGCAATGGCGATGGCTGCGAGCGCATTGCGGACATTATGCACGCCCGGCAAATTCAGCTTCACCGGCAACGGCTCGCGGTCCTTACGCAAAACCGTAAAACTCATCTGCGTACCTTGAGCTTTGATATCGATGGCGCGCACATCCGCGTCAGCGCTAAGCCCATAGCTCACCACGTGGCGAGGCACGCGAGGCGCAATAGAGCGCACATTATCATCATCGATACACAAGACTGCACGCCCGTAAAACGGCAGGCGCGTTAAAAAGTCCACAAAGGCTTGCTTGAGCTTTTCGAAATCATGCCCGTAGGTGTCCATGTGATCGGCATCGATATTGGTCACCGCGGCGATCACCGGGCTCAAATACAGGAAAGAAGCATCGGACTCATCCGCTTCGGCAACCAAGTACTCGCCGCTGCCTAAGCGGGCATTCGCACCGGCCGAATTCAAGCGCCCGCCGATCACGAAGGTCGGATCCAAGCCGCCGGCAGCCAAAAGGCTAGCCACCAAGGAAGTCGTCGTGGTCTTTCCATGGGCTCCGGCAATGGCAATGCCGCTTCTAAAGCGCATCAGCTCGGCAAGCATGACGGCACGAGGCACAACGGGGATGCGATCCTTTCGGGCTTGAACGACTTCAGGATTGTCCGGCTTAATGGCCGAGGAAACCACCACGGCATCGGCTCCGATCACATTGCGGGCATCGTGCTCGTGGAAAATGGTCACGCCCAGCTTTTCCAAGCGCTGAGTCGCCGCATTATCAGCCAAATCCGAGCCGGTCACCCGATAACCCAAGGTCACCAACACTTCGGCAATACCGTTCATTCCGGTGCCGCCGATGCCGACAAAGTGAATTCTGTTAATGGCAAATTTCATAAGAAAATGGGCTCTCCTTTTTAACTGGTAAAAAGGAGATTTTGTTCCTATTGCAATGAATCTTTAATACTAGACGATTCTCGAAAAAATGACCTAAAATCGCGAGCTATTTTTTCCGGCTGCAAGCTTACGAGCTCTGAGCGTTCGCTAGCCGCTCAATGGTGTCGGCCACGGTCCGGGCCGCCCCCCGGTGCGACAAAGCCCTCGCGTGGGAAGCCATCTCAACGAGCGAGTCACGAGTTAGGCCGGCCAAGCGGTCGTGAAGCGATTGCGCGGTCAAGTCTTTTTGTGCGAGCAAAATGCCGGCCCCGTGCGACTGCATGTAAAGCGCGTTGCCCATCTGGTGCTGGGTCGTAGAGACCACAAAAGGCACCAAAATAGCCGGTATCCCGCCGGCCGTGAGTTCACTGACCGATGTCGCCCCGGCACGGCAGACAACCACATCGGCCCAGGCATAGGCCGCTGCCATATCCTCAATAAAGGCCACCACTTCGGCTTGGATACCAAGCCGGGCATAGAGGGCTTTTACCTCATCGACCGATTTTTTCCCGCACTGGTGAACGACTTCCGGACGATCGGCTTCGTCAAACAAAGCCAGGGCTTGCGGCACGGTGTCATTTAACACCTTTGCTCCCAGGGAGCCGCCGAAAACCAGAAGCTTTAACTTTCCGCTGCGTCCTTCGTAGCGTTCTGCAGGCTCCGGCAACGCCAAGATTTCCTCGCGCACGGGATTGCCCGAAACAACCGCTTTGGCCCCGGCGCGGCGAGCACATTCGCCGTCGAATCCGCACATCACGGCGGCTGTCCAAGGCATCACCGCGCGCACGCTCATGAGGCTGCCGGCATCACAATTCATCATAATCAGGGGCTTGCCCCGGCTTCTGGCGCCAAATGCCGCCGGAACGGCAATGTAACCTCCCGTGGAAAAAAGCGCGTCGGCCTCGCGCTCATGCACCAGGCGCCTTGCCGTAAAACAGGCTTTGATCAGTTTAAAGGCTCCGCCGATCATGTGACCGAGCCCTTTGCCGCGCATCCCCGTAAAATCCAGTGCGTCAAACTCAATGTGGCGATCCCGCACAAGGCGCCCTTCCATGCCTACCGGCGTTCCGATCCAAGAGACCGTCCAGCCGCGCTTTTGCATTTCCCGGGCAACGGCCAACCCCGGCATGACGTGTCCGCCCGTACCGGCGGCTGCGATAATTAGATGTTTGCGTTGGGTACTCACGGATTCTCTCCTACATGAGGCTGCGGCGCTCTCCGCGCATCAAGAGCCGGTTTTCGTAATCGACGCGCAGCAAAAGCGCTATGGCGCAAAGCGTTACGACAATGGACGAGCCGCCATAACTCACCAAAGGCAGCGTCAGCCCCTTGGTGGGAAAAACGCCGATCGCCACGCCGATATTAATGAGCGACTGCACGCCGATCCACACCCCGATGCCTTGAGCCACCAAGCCGGCAAAAGTGCGCTCCAAACGAACCGCTTGCCGACCGATTTCAAATGAACGGCGCACAAGCCAATAAAACAAAAACAGCACGACGGTAAAGCCCACCAAACCGAGCTCTTCGCCGATTACCGCCAATATAAAGTCCGTATGCGCTTCAGGCAAGTAGTGCATCTTCTCCACACTGGCCCCTAGTCCCACGCCGAATATTTCGCCTCGGCCGAATGCAATAAGCGAGTGCGTAAGCTGGTAGGCTTTGCCCAATTGATTTTCAGGATCCCATGGATTGAGATAAGCAAATACACGGGCCGTGCGCCATGGCGACAGGAAAATGGAGAGCACGACGGCAACTACCATGAAGGTTAGCAACGGAAGAATAATGCGCCAGCTCAGGCCGCCGAGGAAAACAATGCCGAGTACGATACTGCTAATCACCACGGTCGCCCCGAGGTCGGGCTGAAAGGCCAAAAGACTCGCCACGAGCAAAATGTAGGCCATGACCGGCCCCAATCCCTTTGTGTAGGAGTGCATGTAGTCTTGGCGCATCACAACAAAGCGGGCGACCACAATAACGGAAATAAATTTCACCAATTCCGAGACTTGGATATTAATCGGCCCCAGCCCGATCCAACGAACCGAACCGTTGACGGACTTGCCGATGCCCGGCACAAAAACGACCGCCAACAATAAAATCCCCAATATTCCCAAAGGATAAGCAATGCGAAGCCAGCGGCTCATCGGGATTTTGAAAACCACCCAGCCGAAAACCAGCCCTACGGTCACGTAAATGGCATGGCGAACCAGAAAATAGCTCTCGCTCGTTTGGTACCGGGGCGAATCCCCCAAGGAGATGGAGGCCGAATAAACCATGACCAGCCCGATGATGAGCAAGGCCACCACCGTTCCGATGACACTGAAGTCAACCGTGGAAACAGAGGCCGAGGAGGACTGATAGCGGTTTTTCAGTCCCTCGGTCTCACGAGGCTTGGTCTTGAAAAGATGCCGGATATTGATCATGCCTGAGTATTCAGCGCCCGGGCACTCTCAATGAAAATCTTTGAGCGCTCGGCATAGTCGTGGAACATATCCCAGCTTGCGCAAGCCGGCGACAAGAGCACCACATCGCCTTTTTGAGCCAAGCGCCGGCAACGCTCAACCGCCTCAGGCAAAGTCTTTGCATGTTCAACCGGATACGAGCAAGCCCCCAGGGCTTTTTCAATGTACGGTGCGTCCCGACCGATCAAAACGGCTGCGCGTGCATAGCGCTGCATCGCCTGAGCAATCGGCGAAAAGTCCTGTCCCTTGCCGTCTCCGCCCAAGATGACAACCAGTTTTTTCCCTTCGGAGCCCAAGCCTTGCAAAGCGGCCACCGTCGCCCCGACATTCGTGCCTTTGCTATCGTCAATGTAGTCAACACCGTCGACCGTCATGACAAACTGCACGCGATGCGGCTCGCCGCGGTAAACGCTAAGGGCCTTCAAGGCGGGAGCCAGCGGCAAGCCTGCCGAGACCGTAAGCGCTAACGCGGCCAAAGCATTCATGGCATTGTGTCTGCCGCGAATAAGCAAAGCCTCGCGAGGCATCAGCCGCTGTTCGACAAAGCCGGAAAGAACCTTGCGCTTGGTGAGCGCCACCGAGTCATCCTCGTTGTAAACCAACCACTGAATCCCGTCGAAATGATCCAATCCCCAATCGTGAACCCGGCTCGGAGCGTCGCCGCCGAAGGTGCACATGCTCGCCCCTTCTTCGGCAAAGCCCATGACAATGGGATCTTCGCGGTTGAGAACGCGCACCGTTTCGGGATGGGCAAAAATCCGCTTCTTAGCCGCAATGTAATTGTCAAAAGAGCCGTGCCAGTCGATATGATCCTGGGTGATATTGAGAACGGCCGCTGCCGTAGGCACTAAAGAAGTCGTCGTCTGCAACTGAAAGCTCGAAAGCTCCAGCACCCACACCTCGGGTAGATGATCCTGCTGCAGATAGCGGTCAAGCTCCGTGACGGCATTCGGGCCGATGTTGCCGGCAGCAACGGCGTGCTTGCCGGCAGTCTGCGCCATCTTGGTTGTCAAAACCGTCGTGGTCGTCTTGCCGTTGGTGCCGGTAATGCCGATCACAATCGGGTCGTAGCCGCGCTCTTGCTTGAGCCGCTTGAGCTCACGGGCAAACAATTCGATTTCGCCGGCCGGCTCCAAGCCCATGCTTTTGGCCCGCTCAACCAAGGGTGTAACCGCAGAGTGCTCCGGCGAAATACCGGGGGAAATCACGACGATGGCGACCTCGCCAAGGCGACGCTGCGCCTCGTCAAGTCCCACAAATTCAAAGCCCTCCGTTTCGCGCATTTTCTCAAGTGCCGGAGGATTGTCCCGCGTATCGGTTGCCAAAACCGAATATTGTCTGTTAAGCAAAAAACGCGCGCAGGCTTCACCCGAAGCCCCTAAGCCGATAACCAATGCTTTCCGATTCATAGAGCACCGGCGCCCCCTGCAATCGCTGCCGGGATCAAAGCGCCGCCTCCTTTCCTAGTTCGGTTAAAAATATTCCGTTTCACCAGCGCAAGCCCTCGGGCCTTACGGCTGAGCCGGCCGCCGTGACACAAAGCGCACCGCCTCTAGCGGATCTTCAACGTCGACAAGCCAATCAAAACCAACACGAACGTAATAATCCAAAAACGGGTTACTACCTGTGTCTCTTTCCAACCCTTGAGTTCAAAGTGATGGTGAATCGGCGCCATCAGGAAAACGCGCTTGCCGCCGGAGAAGCGGAAGTACGTCGTCTGAATAATCACCGAAAGCGTTTCCACCACAAAAATGCCGCCCATAATCGCTAGCGTCAACTCTTGCCGCGTAATCACCGCCACGGTTCCCAACGCCCCGCCTAAAGCGAGCGCGCCCACGTCGCCCATAAAGACCTGCGCCGGATAGGCGTTGTACCACAGGAAGGCCAAGCCGGCACCGGCCAAGGCCGCACAGACCACGACGAGTTCGCCCGTGCCCGGAATGTAAGGAAAGAGCAAATAATGCGCATAATCCACACGGCCGACTACGTAGGCAAAGATACCCAAAGCGCTACCCACCAAAGTGCACGGCAAAATAGCCAGCCCGTCCAAACCGTCGGTCAGATTGACCGCATTGCTCGTTCCGACGATGACCACAAAAGTCAATGCGATAAAGCCGAAAATTCCGAGCGGATAAGCAAAGTGCTTGAAAAAGGGAATGATCAGGTCGGCGTGAGGCGGCATTTGCATGGGAAAGCCCTGCTCAACCCAGCCCACGATCATATCCAAGACATGGATATCGCCCGGCGCGGCAATAGCAAAAGCCAGGTAGACCGAAGCGACAATGCCGACCAAAGACTGCCAAGCAAACTTTTCTTTCGCGCTCATTCCATTAGGATCATGATGAACAACCTTGCGGTAGTCATCGGCCCAGCCGATCCAGCCAAAGCCGAGCGTGACAAAAAGCACCACCCACACGAAGCGGTTGCTCAGATCCATCCACAATAGCGTTGACAAGCCGATCGCCAGCAAAATCAAGGCCCCGCCCATCGTCGGCGTGCCGTCCTTGACCAAGTGGGTTTTCGGTCCGTTGTGGCGCACCGCTTGGCCGACTTTCATCGCCTTCAGATAGCGAATCACGGCCGGGCCGGCAGCAAAGCCGATGGCAAAGGCGGTTAGCGCCGCGAGCAAGGCGCGCAAACTTAAGTAGTTAAAAACTTGGAAAGCGCGAATGTCTTCGCCCAACCATTGAAAAAGTTCCAAAAGCATAATGTCCGCTCTCTTATATCCTGCCTTTAACGGGGCTGGCGCTTTTGCAAAAGAAGTTGTACAAGTTGGTTCAATCGCATGGCATTCGAACCCTTAATCGTCACCGACCGGTATTTTTGCTGCACCTCAACGACTTTTTGGAAAAGTTCGTCCCGGTCCTCGCTGCCAAAGGCTTCGCCGGAGCTAAAGCGTGCATACTGCTGCACGGCATATTTTGACAACGGGCCCAGCCCGAAAAAGCCTTCAATGCCTTTTTGAGCGGCATATTGACCGACCTCTTCGTGATAGGCGCGGCTCTTGTCCCCCAGCTCGCCCATGTCTCCTAAAACAAAGAGCCTGGGGGCGGGGTAACCGGCCAACACATCAATGGCAGCCCGCACGCTGTCGGGATTCGCATTATAGGCATCATCGATCAAAACGTTCTCGCCGAACGCATGCACGGCGCCTCGACCGGCTAGCGGCATGAACTGGCTCAATCCTCTTTCAATCGACTCCAACGGAATCTGAATAGCCAACGTTGCCGCCGTGGCCGCCAACACGTTATTGAGGTTATGGGCGCCTTGCACGTGAAGCTCAACGGTAAAGTGGCCGCGGGGCGTTTTCACCATCGCCCGCATCCCATGCCGGCTCGGTACCATGGAGCCGGTCACATCGGCGCTCGTTTTTTGAGCAAAAGTCATGATGTTGGCAGCGCCGGCCATTTCAATCCAAATGTCCTTGCACGGATCATCAAAGGGCAAAATCGCCGTACCGCTTTCGCTCATGGCCCGGAAAATTTCCCCGTTTTCTTTAGCCGCGGCTTGCACCGTGCCCAAAAACTCCTGATGCTCGCGCTGGGCATTGGTCATCACGGCCACCGTCGGGAACACAAGATTGGCCAAATATCGCATTTCGCCTACATGGTTCATGCCGGTTTCGATAACCGCGGCCCGATGGTGATCGCGAAGCTTCCAAAGCATAAGCGGCACCCCGATATCATTGTTGAGGTTTCCTTGCGTAGCAAGCATATCCTCTCCGAAGTGAGCCCTCAAAATGCTGGCGATCAGCTGAGTGGTGGTCGTTTTCCCGTTGCTGCCGGCAACCGCAATGAGAGGAATGTTTTTCGAGCGGCGCCAATAGGCCGCACTAGCCCCCAAGGCAAGCTTGGTATCCCGCACAATGATTTGCGGCAACGGACAATGCACCGGGTGCTCGACAACCAACGCAACAGCGCCTGCCTGCATGGCTTGGTCGACAAAGTCGTGCGCGTCGAACTTGGCCCCTTTTAGCGCAAAAAAGAGCGATCCGGGCTCGGTTTGACGCGTATCGGTGGAAACGGAAGTAAAAGTGACGTCGCTGCCGAAGTAGCTTGAGCCGGGGAATAGTTTCGCCAGGGCGGCCGTATGCATGAGCGCTCCGGACGGGGGCCGGCGAGACCACTGGGCGTTACGCGCCTCGATCACGTCACTAAAGGGATGCTTCACCCCATTGATTTCTTGATAATTTTCGTGTCCCTTGCCGGCAATCAACACAATATCGTTTTCCTGCGAGCTCGTCATTGCCTCTTTAATGGCGGCGCGCCGATCTTCTATGATTTTCACCGGGCGGGTAAGCGTTGCCGACATCTCGGCCAGTATCGCCGCGGGCTGCTCCGTTCGCGGATTATCGCTCGTAAGAATCACCTCGTCGGCGCCGGCTTGGGCCTTCTCTGCCATCAAGGGCCGTTTTCCGTGGTCACGATCGCCGCCCGCGCCCACCACAATCCAGAGCTTGCCGCGCCGCGTACGAGCCACGGGCCGAAGCGCTTGCAGGGCCTTTTCGATGGCATCGGGCGTGTGGCTATAGTCGATAACGGCCAAGGGGGTGTGCGGGTATTTAACGAGCTGCATGCGCCCGGCCGGCGGCACAAGCTCTCCCAAATGCGAGGCGATCGTTTCAAGCGAATAGCCGGCCGCTAAAGCCGCGCCCACCACACCTAAAAGATTCGAGACATTAAACTCCCCGAAGATGTGCAACTGCAGCGGGATCCGTTGCCCTTCGTAGACCAGGTCAAAGCGAATGCCGTCAACCGTGCTTTGGATATTCTCCGCCGCTATCAGCCGTGTTCCCGTTAAAGGAATGGCCATGCGCGTGGAAGTCACAAAAACCTGCAGATGGCGGTGCACGGCTTTTTCGGCCATGCGAACGCCTGCCTCATCATCGATATTGATGACCGCCGACTTCAGGCCGGGCCAGTCAAACAAAATCGCCTTTGCCTGCTCGTAAGCCTGCATGCTCTTGTGGTAATCCAAGTGATCGCGCGTCAGATTGGTAAAAATCGCAACGTCAAAGTCCGTTCCCTGCAGGCGGCCTTGCTCCAAGCCGATGGAGCTGGCCTCTACGGCAAAAGCCCGGGCCCCGGCTTTTGACAGGTCGTGATAGAGCCCCTGAAGGGTTGCCGCATCGGGCGTTGTCAACGGCGCACTCGGAAAAGGCTTGCCCTCTAAGAAGCAGCCGATCGTACCGATCGCCGCACAAGGCTTGCCCAAAAGGGAAAAAAGCTGCGCGGTCCAGTGCGACGACGTGGTCTTTCCATTGGTTCCGGTAATGCCCACTGCAAAAAGCGAACGGCTCGGGTGACGGTAAAACTCCGCCACGAATTCTCCGAGAACGTTTTTGAGATTGGGAACGGCAATGGCCGGCACATTAAAGTGCCTTGCTTGACCGTCGTCTTCGTAGACCAGAGCGGACGCTTTCTGCGCGGCTTGCTCTAAATAGCGGCGGCCGTCAACATGCAGCCCCGGCACCGCAATAAACACATCTCCCGCACGCAGCGTGCGGGAGTCCAACGTAAGGCGCCCGGCTTCGGGGGCCAAGCGCCTTAAAAGATTGACATAGGATTTGACGTTTGAATTCATCGTCGAGCTTTGGCCAGCAAACCGCCGCCGGCCACCATCATAGGATCATCAGGATTAACAAGCATGGTGCGAAGGGCGGCTTCAACCACTTCGCCGAACACCGGGGCGGCCACCACCCCGCCCACATGGCCAGCATCTTTCGGCTCGTCAATCATGACGGCAACCACCAGCCGCGGCTGCGTAGCCGGCGCCACCCCGACAAACGAGGCAACATATTCTTTCACGTACTGGCCGTTTTTGACCTTGTGAGCCGTACCGGTCTTGCCGGCCACGGTGTAGCCGGTGACTTTCAAGCGCGAGGCCGTACCGCCGCGGTGCACGGTCGTCATCATCATGGCGCGCATCTGGCGGGCGATTTCAGGACGAAAGACCTGTTCGCCTACCGCCGGCTTGTTGCGCTTCATGAGCGTGAGCGGAATCACGTCGCCGTTTCTGGCAAAAACCGTATAGGCTTGCGCAATCTGCATCAGCGAAGTTGACAGCCCGTAACCGTAGGCAATCGTTGCCTGCTCAACCGGACCCCACATCTTGGCCGGGCGCAAACGCCCGGCTACCGCCCCGGGAAAGCCCACTTGCGGGGCCTGGCCGAAGCCCAGGCGGCTGTAGGTGTCATAAAGCGTATCGGCAGGAATCTGCAGCGCAATCTTTACCGTTCCGACATTGGAGGACTTTGCAATGACCTGGGAAACCGTGAGCAAACCGTAGTTATGCGTATCGGTGATCGTGCGGTCAGCCACACGGATCTTTCCGGGAGCCGTCTGAATCAAGCTATCGGGACGAACGATCCCCATGTCCAGCGCCTTGGCAATGGCAAAAGGCTTCATGATGCTGCCCGGCTCGTACGTATCGGTAACGACCCGGTTGCGGATCTTGTCGAATTGGAAGGTCGAACGGTCGTTCGGGTCAAAACCCGGCCAACTCACCAGCGCCAGGATTTCCCCCGTAATCGAGTCGACCACAATGACGGCTCCGGCCTTGGCGTTATGCTTTTCGACGGCCGACTTCACGGCGCTATAAGCCATGTACTGAATGCGCGAATCAATCGACAAGTGCAAATCTTTGCCCGGCACCGGCTCTTCGGCCCACATTTCCTCCAAGACGTGCCCCAAGCGGTCCCGAATTACTCGGCGCGAACCGCTTTCGCCGGAGAGCCAATCATCGTTGGCGAGCTCGATTCCTTCTTGGCCGTGGTCCATGCGATCGTTAAAGCCGATAATGTGTGCGGAAACTTCCCCGCCCGGGTAATGGCGTTTGACATCAGGCGTATAAGTGAGGCCCTCAAGCTGCATAGCCTGAACTTTTTGCACCACATCCATATCGACCTGGCGGGCGAGATTGACAAAAGCATTCTGCCGCGACAGGCGCTTGCGAATCGTGCTCTCCGGCACGTCCAAAAGCGCCGAGAGCTGGCGCACCTGCTCGTTGCTCGCGTGCACCAAGTTGGTCGTTGCCCAAATGCTGCGCGCCGGCAGCGTCGCCGCGAGCACCACGCCGTTGCGGTCAAAGATCTGGCCGCGTCCGGCCGGAATCGGCAGCGTACGGGCAAAGCGTACTTCGCCTTGCTTTTGCAAAAATTCGGTATTAAAGCACTGGATATACACGGCCCGCAGGAAGCAAACCATGAAAATGGAAACCAGAATGCCTAAGAGCACGTGCGAGCGCTTTTGCGAAATCTCCAACGCGCGCCAATCCTTTTCGCGCTCTTTGGCGCGCTTAGGCGCTCTCGGAGCGTTGTCCTCGGTCCAAAAGTCCCGGCACTTCTTGATAACGAAGTGAACAAAGCGCATGCCGGCATTCATCGGACGGTAATCTTTCATGACCGCTCTCCTGAATGGCGGCTGCGCGTAACAAAGCGCGGCACAGGCTTGGGCTGCAAAATGACAGTATTTTCGTTGCGGGCGGGCTCGAGCCCCATTGCTCGGGCATTTTCAGCAATGTAGCCGGGCAATGTTGCCTTCGCAAGCTCAATATTGAGCTCACGCCACTCGTCTTGCAGCCTGCGCGACTGCTCCTGCTCCTGCTCGATGCTGTTGACCAATTCACGCACGGTGTACTGGTTGTTGATAATGGTCATCGCCATCGCAATCCACACCATTACCAGCAGGCCGATGGTGATGGATAGGCCGTGGCGGGCCCCCGTTTCTGCCCAAGACGTCAGACGCGTTCTCACACTCATGACGCCTCCTCGGATCGGCTACGGGTAGCGACCCTCAAAATGGCGCTGCGGGCCCTGGGATTGGCTTCGCACTCGGCCGCATCAGGCAATAGGCGGCGCACGTCAACCAGGCCGGGCGCCGGCAGCTCACTTACTCGCAATGGCAAGCGGCTATCGAGCTCGCGCTCGGGGTGAGCGGCCTGTTCGAAAAAGCGCTTAACAATCCGATCCTCAAGCGAATGAAACGTAATAACGGCTAAACGTGCGCCGTCGTTCAGTAGCGTCATGGATGCTTCCAGGGCGCGGGACAACTCATCGAGCTCGCTATTGATATGAATGCGGATGGCTTGAAAGGTGCGCGTTGCGGGGTGCTGCGAAGGATCTTTCCTATTGATCGGCACGACCGAAGCCACCAAGCGGGCCAAGGCCTGGGTCGTCAAAATCGGCTCGCGGCTTCGCTCGCGCACGATAGCGCGGGCAATACGGCGCGCAAAGCGCTCTTCGCCCAACCGGGAAATGACCCGAGCCAGGTCGCCTTCGGCCGCGCTGTTAACCCAGTCGGCTGCCGTCATGCCGCAGGTCGTATCCATTCGCATGTCCAACGGCCCGTCCATGCGAAACGAAAAGCCCCTGGCGGGGTCGTCAATTTGCGGACTCGAAACGCCGATATCCATGAAAATCCCCTGCACACGCTCCACACCGAGGGCAAGAAGCTCTTCGCGCATGTGAGAAAAGGGGGCGTGAACGATGCGAAAGCGGGCATCCTCAATGGCTGCAGCGCTTTCAATGGCTTGAGGATCCCGGTCAAAGGCGATCAGGCGTCCGCGGCTCGAGAGGCGCTGCAAAATCCGGCGCGAATGACCGCCGCGGCCGAACGTGGCATCCACATAGATGCCGTCCGGATCCGTAACCACCTCACGGGGCGCGGTCTCTGCCATTACGGAGAGATGCGTAAAATGATCTGCCATTCGCACCCCTCCTACAAAATGAAATTAGACACTTCTTGCGGCAAGCCCTTTGCCAATTCTTTCTTTTCAAACTCGGCAAAAGCGGCTTGATCCCAAAGTTCAAAATGGTCACCCAAGCCGACGAGCGTCACTTCACGGCTGAGTCCGCACAGGCTTCGCAAATCATTCGGGATTAATAAGCGGCCGGAACCGTCAATCTTGATATCCACCGCGCTGCCCAAGAGCATGCGCCGAAGCACCCGGGCCCCAAAGGGCAAGGTCATCAGCTGATCGCGCAGCGCATTCCAAGTCGGACGCGGATAAATCAGCGCGCACCCGTCAGGGTGACGGGTTAAAGTCACTTCCCCTTGGCAAGACAACAAAAGATCCTCGCGATGCCGTGAGGGCAACGAGAGGCGTCCTTTTCCGTCGAGAGCCAATAATGAAGTGCCTTGAAACATAAGGCTTCCTGAAAAATTAATCCCTTACGTGAGGAAAAAGCGTGTCTACTCTTCTGACACTTTCTCCCACTTTTTCCCACTTTTATACACCCCCAATTTAAATTGATCCTTTAAGTTAGTCAAGAATTTCGACAGATTTTTTCAATTTTTTTGAAGGCTTGCTTTAAGTGCCCGATGATTATTTTCTTTGCCCGTTCCCGACACTTTTCCTACATGTTGTGTTTAACCGCAAAGATCGAGGCACTAGGTACTAAACATTGAAAAAAATCCCGGGCAGCCTCCAAAAAGCAATACCCGGGACTTTCAGAGAAGGGATGAACTTAATTCTTCAATTTAATACGACCGTCCACGGCGATACCCTCTCCGTTTTTCTCACTGATGATCAACGGATTGATATCGAGTTCCTCAATTTCGGGGAAGTCGCTTACGAGTTGCGACAAACGCAAAAGCACGTCGCGCAACTGATCAAGCTGTGCCGGCTTCGTGCCGCGGGCCCCTTCAAGCAGCTTGTAGGCTTTGACGCTGCGAATCATGTCTTGGGCATCAATATCGGTCAGAGGCGCCATGCGGAAAGTCACGTCCTTCATGACTTCAATAAACACCCCGCCCAAACCGAACATCATCATGTGGCCGTACTGAGGATCGGTCGCCACACCGCACACCATTTCCCGATTGCCTTTGACCATTTCTTGAATAATGACGCCTTCCAGCCCCTCGAGCAAACCGCGTTCCTTGAGCTTGGCGATTAAATCACGATATTGATCGCGAAGCGCCTCGGCGCTGCCGATATTAACGCGAACGCCCCCCACATCGGTTTTGTGCGAGGTGGTCTTGGAGGTCATCTTCATCACTACCGGATAGCCGATGCGATCGGCAATGGCCACGGCCTCGTCTTCGCTGCAAGCAAAGCCCGAGCGGCAAACGCGCACGCCGTAGGCATCGAGAACATCAATACTTTCACGCGTTGTGAGCTGCAAGCGACCCTCGTCGCGGCTTTGTTGCATGATGCGTTGCGCCTTGTCCTTATTGACTTCGAAAGAAGGGATGCTGCCGGCGGGCTTTTCAACCCAAAGCCTTTGCTGGTTCAAGCGATTTAAACCGTCAACGGCCTGCTCGGCGTACATGAAAAACGGCACGTTGACATCCATGTCGGAGAGCTTGGCAAAAAATTCATTCGTGGTCATAAAGACGCCCACAATCGGCTTTTGCGGGTGCTCGGCCTTGATCTGCATGATCGCTTGCGCCACATCGATATCCTTCAGACCCAGGAAGGGCAAGTAGATCACCACGATCATATCAACGTTTTCATCGGCAATGACCGTCTCAAGCGTTTGTTTGTAGTGCTCGATGGGAGCCGAGGCAATCATGTCAACCGGATTTTTCACCGAAGCGGCCGCCGGCAAGAAACTTCTGAGCTTGTCTTTCGTTGCGTCGCTTAATTGGGCCATCTTCATGCCGTATTCGCTGACCGCATCGGTTGCCATAATGCCCGGGCCGCCCGAGTTGGTGATAATGGCAACGCGATCGCCCTTAGGCAGGGGGCAATTGGAGAAAACCTTGGCCGTAGCAAAGAGGTCTTCCAAGGAATACTCGCGGATCACGCCGGATTGCTTTAGCAGGGCGTTGGCCGCCTTGTCGGCTCCGGCGAGCGATC
>DVNT01000055.1 GCA_018714185.1 Candidatus Aphodousia gallistercoris
GGATCAGGTCAAGCCTGATATCCCCCGTGACAATGACCGTCACCTGTGCGATAATTGTCTGGCACGAGGAAAATGCAGCTGACATTTTTAACCCCCATGCAAAATGACAGGCCGGTTTGGGTAGAACCGGCTTTGTCGTTAATACCCCCCTTTCGGGGACCTCTTCGGCTTTCGCCGAAATCTTTTTAAATTTGAAATTCGTAAGATTCGGCCCAAAGATTCTGAGGCTGGAGACGCAAATGCCCTTCATTTGCCGCGTGTTGATCGATATTTTACTGATCGCTTTCCAATTTTGAAAGAGAAAAACAAATTCTGATAACGCGCTTTCTACAAATTATTTTGATTTCGCTTATCTTTCAATACCTTATTAGATCCCATTTGTAAACAAAGCCCGACACGACTGCGCCGAGCTTTGCACTACTTAGATAATTGTTCTTTGTTCACTTAAGGCGTCGAAACCAGTTCGCGAGCCGCCATCCATTGACGATACCGAGCATTGCTTTGCGTTGGCAGAAGGCTTCCGAACACCATGCCGAAGCCGGCCACAATAAAGCCGCCTAAGACCGAGGGAAATACTTCACCGGCCGGCGTTACGGTTAAAAGCACCCAAGCGGCGCCGCCGGCTATGATCGAAAACCACGCCCCTTGCGTCGTGGCACGCCTCCAATAAATACCCATTACCAAAGGCCAGAATGCGCCGACAACAGGAAACTGGTAGGCCATGGCTACCATGTCGTAGATGGCCGTACCTTCGAGCATAAGGCTGTAGCTCAGAACAGCCAAAGCAAAAACCGTCAAGGTAATGCGCATAAGCGGCAGTTCGCGCCCTTCAATGCGAATGAAGTTTCGCAACACATTTTCCACAAAGGTGGTGGCCGGCGCCAGCATCGTGGCTGATGCCGTGGACATGACCGCGCTGAGTACGGCCCCGAAAAAGAGCACTCGAAGCCACCAAGGCATGTAATCGCGTATCAAGGTCGGAAGCAGCCGCTGAGGATCCGTTTCGAGCAACATTTGTCCGACGCCCGGCATGGCTAAAACGGCTGCGCAGACGATAAACATCGGCACAAAGGCAAAGAAGATATAAAAGAGACCGCCCAAAATCGGCCCGCGGGCAGCCGTCCGGGCATCCTTTGCACTCATCACGCGCTGAAAGACATCTTGTTGCGGAATTGAGCCGATCATCATCGTGATTGCCGCTGAAATCCAGAAAAGCCATCCGTGAAGCGTCATTTCGGGCCATGGATTAAAGAGCTCGCGGGAGTCGGCAAAAGAGACGACTGCGCTAAAGCCTCCTGCCATGTCGCCGGCCACAACGGCAACGGCGATCAAGCCGGCGACAATGATGATCATCTGGAAAAAGTCCGTGACGGCCACCGACCACATGCCGCCGTAGACTGTATAAAAGAGCACGACGAATGTACCGATGGTCATGCCGGCGGCAACGCTCACAGCGCCTTCGGTAATAAGGTTTAGCACCAGTCCCAAAGCGGCAACCTGAGCCCCGACCCATCCGAGATAAGACAAGATGATAAAAACCGCGCAAGCTAATTCAATCTTTTTGCCGAAACGGCGGCGATAAAAATCGCCGATCGTCAAAAGATCCATCTTATAGAGCTTGCGGGAAAAGAACATGCCGACGAGCACCAGCGCCATCCCCGAGCCGAAAGGCTCTTCGATAACACCGGCGATGCCGCCTTCGATAAAGCGGCCCGGCAACCCCAGAACGGTTTCGCTGCCGAACCACGTGGCAAAAGTGGCCGTAATGACCATCGCCAACGGAAGCGAACGTCCTGCCAAAGCATAATCGGCGGTATTGCGTACACGGCGAGCCGCCCACAACCCGATCCCGATCGAAACCAGCATGTACATGCAAACCAGTACGATCAGCTGCGTCATAATGCTCTCCTTTACAAAAGCGAAACGACGAAGGAGCAGTAGGTATCTTGCAACGTGCGCCATGCTCGGACTTTCACCGGCCAAGGTCGCATGGTGTTTTGATTAAGCGCATTATGCGAAGATTTTTTTCTGATGAAAAGCGCTCAAAAGCCTTTGTTTTATGACAATTGGCCAATGTTTCATCAAAATCAAAAAAGGGGCAATTATCGAAAAATAATTTGCCCATCAATAGTCGATATTGATTAGCTGCATGGTTCCAAAAAAGGACGGATTTGATAATATTCGCAGATTTTTTACTTTTGGCGGTACCGCCAAACGTTCGATTCCTAAAACCTTTGGCGGCAACAGGCGGCTTGCTGCCTAGACAAGCTCGCCTGTGATGACCAAGCCTTGGCGGCTTTATCCCAACGTTCGCCTCTTTAAAAAGAGCGACCTCTCGATAGCCTGTAAAAGCTCGATATCGCGCCCGAACGCCGCTTTCCGTTCTGCCGGCGAAGCTTCAGAATAAAATCGGGCTTTGCTGAAAAGGTCAAAGCCGTTTAAGCTCAGCCACTCTTCCAATTCAATATAATCGGCAAACCGATTTAAAAGCCGCGGCAACGGCGCGCACGCCATGAAGTCGGTCAAAGGCGATTCCAAAAGCTGTTTTCTCACGACCTCTTTCGAGGGACTGAGCGCCCGGTACTCGAAGTCGCAGCGAATGTAGTCGGGCAATTCAAAGTACTCATCGGTAAACCAAGCAAAGACAAGCCGCCGGCCGAAGCTGCGCAGGCACCAATTTTCCGCGAAGTCGTAATCAAGGTTTGAGCGCAGCACGACAACGCTGTCGGTGTAGTCTGCCGGCAGAGTGCCGTCATCGGCAATGAAGTCCCCCGAGAGCCTCAGAATCGGACGATCCTCCCCCACCATGGCTTCGAGCGCACAACGCCGCGTGACGTCCACCCCCGGGTGAAAAAGAATGTGTAAGGGCGGCGTGAAGCTGTGCTTCGGTTGGGAAAAATACGCTTTTAAAGCGGCGGCAAGGTAACGCCCCTTATCCTCATAGTGGCGGTCAAAGCGGAAAAAGCGCTGCGTATTGCGCTCATAGGGCAGGCACTGCATCAGCCGTTTGCGACGAACCATCATAGACCCTCCCCATCATTGAGCCAATCCTCGTTCTCGTCCCCGTCATCGACATCCCATTCGTCGTCTTCGAGGTCATCGCGCCCACAGAGGGAACAGGTCGAAGCCGAGGTATAGTTGCCCAAAATCTCAACCAGGCTCGCAACCTTTTCGTCGGTCGCCTGCTCCCAAGAGCCGAAAAAGAGCCGGTAATACTCATCGATGGCGCAGGCCGGAACCGGCAGGAGCAAAAGCTTATTGACAAGGGAAGGCGTTTGCACGCGGGTTTTTAAAATTTGCTTTTTCTCCAAGGCGTTAAAGTCCGAAGCCGTCACCCCCATTTCGGGCGCAAGATCGTAGGGCAAATCGTCTTTGCCGCGCACAATCCAAAGAAAAAGGCGCTTGGAGCGATCGCCCGCTTTCACGGGATTGCTCATCATGCCCACCGCAGAAGAAAAACCGTCAACCAAGTACACGGACTCATTCAAGGCCCCGTACGGCTCATTGCCCGTCAGGTAATAGGCCGCCCGCCCGGCCAACACCGCATCCACAATCGCCATGGCCTGGGCACGGGTAGGCGAGAAAATCACCGCTTGCAACGGGCGGGTAAAGGCGTTTTCCAGAGCCTCAAAGTAACGCCGGATCGTACAGGCCAAGGCTTGCACCTCGCGGCGGTTGGCTCGGCTTATTCCGAAAAGGCGCCCTTCGGGTGCGGGCTTGTATTCAATGGCTGCCATTCGTTTCCCCCTTATAAAACATTCACTACAAGGGTATTGTGTCAAGGCTTGCCTCAGTCTTTGATGCAAAAAAACGCCCTGTCTTATCCCATTCTTCTAGCGAAGAAAGAATGAAAGCATGCCGGCAAAAGGCCGATTTTATGACAACATGACAAATCCATGAAAGGCACTTCTCCCCATTGATCAAGCCTATCCATATGATTTCTATAAGCTTTATAGCAATACATTAAATTTCACTTTAAGGAAAACTTCACCAAAAGATCACGAACCTGAAAAGGCGGCGTCATAGACCGATCCAATAATGACGCCATTCGTACATCAGGAGTTTTTCTCAATGTTGGAGTTGCAACATATTGGCAAGCGTTTTGGCGAACGCGAAATTCTCAAGGACATTTCGCTCTCAGTAGAAAAAGGCGAGATCGTCTCCATTCTCGGCCCCTCGGGTTGCGGCAAGACCACGCTTTTAAATTTGATTTTGGGCCTAACCGACATCACGAGCGGCAAGATTATCTATGACGGCGAAGACCTCAGCCACGTGCCGATGGAAAAGCGCGGCTTCAATATCGTATTCCAGGACTTTGCGCTTTTCCCGAATTTAAACGCTTACGAAAATATCGTTTACGGCCTGCGCAACCGTCCCAACGCTTCCACGAAAGCCGAAGTCGAAGACTTGATCGATCTCTTGGGGCTTCGCAAGCACCTCTCGCAGCGCATTGCCGAACTCTCCGGCGGCCAAAAGCAGCGCGTGGCCATTGCCCGTACGCTCGTGATGAAGCCGCGCCTGTTGCTGCTTGACGAACCGCTTTCGGCCTTGGACGGCATCATCAAAGAGTCCATCAAGGAGCGCATTCGCGGCATTGCACGCCAATTCAAGCTGACAACCTTGATCGTCACTCACGATCCGGAAGAGGCCCTCACGCTATCGGATCGGGTGCTCATTATCAACAACGGCCAAATTGCCCAATTTGCCGATCCGCAAACGATCATCCGCGAGCCCGCCGATGACTTCATCCGCCGGTTCATCCTCTCGCAGCTGATGGTCAAGCGCACGAACATCCTGAAGCTTTTTAGCGAAAGCATCCCCAAGGCCGATAGCACGGTCGATGCCGCACGCGCCGTCTCGGCAAGCGCTCACCGCGCGCAGGCAGCCGCTTAAACCGGGAGGAACCAAGACATGCTTACCTTCATGGGACGCGAACGCAAGGACTTGAAAATCCTTTATATCCTGGTAACGCTTACGCTGGCGGCCATTTTGCTGTATCCGCTCGCGTGCGTGCTTTTCCAGTCTTTTTTGGATAAAAACGGCTCGCTCACCATCGCCAACTACTTCACGACGCTCTCGAAAGGTAGCTTCTGGGTTTCCTTGGGCCACAGCTTTACCGTTTCGGGCATCTCCGCTTTCATCGCAGCGGCCCTTGCCTTTTTCTGCGCCTACGGGCTGCACTTTACGCGCATCAACCCGGGCGCCAAGAAATTCTTCCAAATCGTGGTGCTGCTGCCGCTTTTCCTGCCCTCGATTACCTACGGCTTTGCCGTGATTTATTCCTTCGGGCGCCTGGGGCTGGTAAGCCAGCTGATCGGCCAGCCGCCCTTTTCCATTTACGGCTTCTGGGGCTTGTTGATTGCCGATGTGATCTACACGCTGCCGCCCGCGTTTTTAATCCTTTATAACGCCTTTTACTACGTCGACCGCAATTTCGTCACGGTTTCGAAACTGATGGGCGACAGCCCCTGGCGGACTTTTTACATGACCTCGCTGCGGCCGGTGCTGGGCTCGGTCTTTTCGGCCTTCATCCTGAGCTTTTTCCTCTCCTTTACCGACTTCGGCATCCCCGCTTCCATCGCGGGCACCTACTCGGTGATTGCCATCGACCTTTACATGGCCATGATGGGAGCAATCCCCAACTTCGGCGAAGGCGCCGTCATCGCGATGGCGATGCTCGTGCCGTCGTTGGCCTCGGTGATGCTTTTGCGCTTTGCCGACCGGTTTAATTTCCGCTACAACAAGCTCACCCGCGGCGAGCCGGAAGTCAACCGCACGCGCGATGCCCTCTTTACCGTCTACTACCTGGCCATCACGCTTGCACTTTTGTCAGTCTTTGTGGTGATGTTTGTCGTGCCCTTTGTGAAGCAGTGGCCCTACCAGCCCGTCTTCTCGCTCACGGTCATTACCCGCATCTTGCAAGACGCCTCCATCTGGCAAGTCTATGAACACTCGGTGGCGGTCGCGCTTGTTTCGGCCGTGGTCGGCACGATCGTCTGCTTTGTCGCGGGCCTGATCAAAGCGCGCTCAAATCTTTCGCCTTGGTGCCGGACCACAATGGACAGCTTTGCCATGATCACCAACACCGTGCCCGGCATGGTCTTAGGTATCGGCTTTCTCTTTGCGATGAGCGGCACGCCCATTGCCAACACATTTACGATTTTGATCATGGCCAACCTCGTGCACTTCTTTACGACGCCTTACATGATGGCCACCTCAGCTTTTAGCAAGATGAATGCCGGCTGGGAAATCACGGGCGCCTTGATGGGCGACAGCTGGGCCAAGACCGTCATGCGCGTGATTGTGCCCAATTCCCTGCCCACGATTTTCCAAATGCTGCAGTACTTCTTCGTAAGCAGCATGGTCACGATCAGCGCCGTGGTGTTCTTGACGGGCGCCCGCACGATGCTGCTCACCACCAAGATCAAGGAATTGCAGTACTTCGAAAAGTTCGAAGAAATCTTCGTGCTCTCGCTTTTGGTCTTTATTACCAACGTCGCAGCCAAGCTCATTTTCGATGCTTTGGCCAACTACACGGAAAAGCACGCCGGCCACGGCCTCTTTTCCGGCTTGCAACGCTTTTTATCAACGACTTTTTCTCGCAAAACTGCGACCAACTCTCTTTAATACATAGGAGCTAACATGAAACGCATTTCTGTTCTCACGCTTTCCGTCCTCTCGGCTGCGGTCATGGGTTTGACCGGCTGCGGCGACAACGGCTCGACGGGCGAAACCAAAACCGCCGCCAACAATGAAGTCAAGCAGGTCGTGATCTACACGAACGCTGATGAAGAGGCCCAACAAGCGATGAAGAACGCCTTGGACAATAACGGATTCAAGGGCGCCTATCTCATGCAATCGTTCGGCACGAGCGAATTAGGCGGCAAGCTCGCCGCTGAAGGCAAGAATACCGAGGCCGACATCGTCACGATTGCCACCTACTACTTGGATAGCTTCCAGGCGAAAAACCACATGTTCCAAGACCTTACCTTCAAGGTCGATACGATCAACCCCGTGCCCTCCTACTACGCCCCGATTCTGGGCAACACGGGCGCGCTCTTTGTGAACACGCAAGTGCTCAAGGAAACCGGCCTTCCCGCCCCGACCGCGATCGCCGATTTGGCCAAGCCCGAATACAAGGGCCACATCTCCGTGCCCGATATCATGGGCTCCTCGACCTCGTGGCTGATGACGCAGGCCGTCTTAAGCGCTGAAGGCGAAGAACAAGGCGCCAAGACCATCGCGCAGATTGAAGCCAATGCCGGCAACCACTTGGAAAAATCCGGCTCGGCTCCCTTGAAGAAATTGCGCGCCGGCGAAGTGGCCGTGGGCTTTGGCCTTCGCCACCAAGCCGTCGCTGATAAGGCCAAGGGCCTTCCCATCGACTACGTTGATCCCATCGAAGGCAACTTCCAATTGATGGAAGCCGCCGCCGTGGTCGATAAGGGCGACAAGACCAACCCCAACGCCCAAAAGATGGTGGAAACGATCATCACCAAAGGCCGCGCCGAACTCTTGAAGTACTACCCGGTGGCTCTTTACAACGGTGAAACGGTTTCCGATGAAAATAAGCCCGCTTACCCGAAGCTTTACAAGGAACCGTTGACGGTTGAGCTCTTGCAAGCGCACCAAAAGTTGGTTAAAGGCCAAGCCCAATAACAAATAACGTTTTTTAATTTTCTTAACACGAACAAACGGGGTCTGACAAGGACCCCGTCACAGTTAAATATGATTCAAGATCCGAACACATACAAACTTTTAACCCCCGGTCCCCTCACCGCTTCGTTGACGGTGCGCGAAGAAATGCTCGTTGACCGCTGCACGTGGGATAGCGACTACAAAGAAATGACGCAGGAAATCCGTGCGGGCCTTTTGGAATTGGCCCACGTGAGCGCCAAGGACTACACGGCCGTGCTTATGCAAGGCAGCGGCACTTTCGGCGTGGAGTCCGTGCTCTCGTCGGTGCCGGGTGCCGACGATACGGTCTTGGTGCTCGTAAACGGCGCCTACACCGAACGCATGTGCCTGATGCTCGAGCGCCACAAGATTGCCTGCGAGCGGCTTGACTTCCCCTGGGACCGCATTCCCGATGCAGAAACCGTGGCCGTTTATTTGAAGGCCCATCCGGAAGTCACGATCGTGAGCATGGTGCATAACGAAACCACCACGGGGCTCTTAAACGACATTGCCTCGGTCGCCAAAGTGGTCAAGGCCGCAGGGAAAACGTTCATTGTCGATGCGATGAGCTCCTTCGGCGCCGTTGATATCGACGTGGGCGCTTTGGGGATTGACTTCATCATCTCTTCGGCCAACAAGTGCATCCAAGGGGTCCCGGGCTTTTCCTTTATCATCGCCCGCCGCTCGGCGCTTGAGGCAAGCCGCGGCCATGCCCGCACGCTCTCGCTTGACCTCTACGACCAGTGGAAGACGATGGAAAAAGACGGCGGCAAGTGGCGCTATACCTCGCCCACGCACGTCGTGGCGGCTTTCCATCGCGCCATGCAAGAACTCAAGGCCGAAGGCGGTATTGCCGCCCGCGGCGCACGCTACGCCCGCTGCAACAAGAAAATGCGCGACGGCATGAAGGCTTTGGGCTTTGAAGCCTACATCAGCGAGGAGCATCAAGGCCCCATCATCACGACGTTCTTTTATCCGCAAAATGCGAAGTTTACTTTCGCTTCAATGTACGACTACTTAAAGAGCCACGGCTACGTCATCTATCCGGGCAAGCTCACCGAACGCGACACGTTCCGTTTGGGCAACATCGGCGAAATCTATGAAGAAGACGTCGATCGCGTACTCGAGCTTTTCGCTCAATATTTGAAAGAGGTGGAAAATGCCTAAGATCCAAGGTGTGATTTTTGACTGGGCCGGCACCACGGTTGATTTCGGCTCCACAAGCCCCATGTCGGCCTTTATCGAGGCCTTCCGCCGCGCCGGCATTGACGTCACCGACGAAGAAACCCGCGCCCCGATGGGCCTTTTAAAGCGCGACCACATCCGCACGATGCTCGCAATGCCGCGTATTGCCGCGCTCTGGGAAGCCAAGTACGGCCGTGCGAGCAACGCCGACGACGTGGAGAAAATCTACGCCGATTTTGAACCGGCTCTGATGGCCGTGCTGCCTCGCCACTGCGACCTCAAGCCGGGGCTATTGAACGCCGTGAAGTTCTTGCGCGAGCGGGAAATCAAGATCGGCTCCACGACGGGCTTTACCACGAGCATGATGCAAGTGGTGCGGCTGGAGGCCTCCAAGGCGGGCTACACGCCCGATACGGTAGTGACCGCTGACGACACTAACGGCTTCGGCCGCCCTTGGCCCTATATGGTCTTTGAAAACATGCGCAGGCTGCAGTTAGCCGACGTGCGCCGCGTCGTCAAGATCGGCGATACGGTAAGCGACGTGCGCGAAGGAAAAAATTCCGGATTGATTACCGTGGGCGTGACCGAAGGCAGCTCCTTAATCGGTTTGGATAAGGCCTCTTGGGGTGCGCTCGGCATGGAAGAACAATATAAGCTGCGCAAGAAAGCCCGCGAAGCCTTCTTTAACGCCGGGGCCGATTACGTCATTGATTCGCTCGATGAAGTCCCGATCCTGATTGAAGGGCTTGCCCAGAAGAAATAGTCCGACGTGTGCATAAGCATCGGAAAGCGCTTGGCGCTGCCCACCGTTTGCCAACCGGTGCGGCAGCGCTTTTTATTTACCCTTCAGATGAATGCCTTTCACGGGCGTGCGCCAAAGATAACGGCGACGGTCCTCCCCAGAGATAAAAGCGGGCCCAAGCTGATCACATATTGTTCTCAGGTTTGCGAAAGGACTATACTTGTCGGTCCTTATCCGCTTTTTTATAGGCTTGCGAATGACTCAACGCGTTCTCGCTATTCACGACCTCTGCTCCTTCGGCCGCTGCTCTCTGACGATGGCCATGCCCGTCATCTCCGCCATGGGCATTCAGGTCTGTCCGTTTCCAACGGCGTGGTTCTCCAACAACCTCACCTACGGCGACTTTGCCTTCAAGGATTTCACCGCCGACATGCAAGGCTTCATGAAGCGCTGGGAGCAGCTCGGACTGCATTACGATGCGATCTATAGCGGCTTTCTCGCCGATGCCGCCCAAGTGGCAGTCGTCGAAGAGGCCGTCAAGCGCTTTGCCGGCAAGGATACGCTCGTTGTGGTTGATCCGGCCATGGGCGATGACGGTAAGCTCTATCCGGTTTTTGACGCCTCGATGCCTTTGACGATGAAAAGCCTGGTCTCGCGCGCCTCGCTTATTACGCCTAATTACACCGAAGCGTGCCTGCTACTCGGGCGCGAGCTGCAGGATCCGGCCGAAATGCCTGCTGTTGAAAGTAAAGCGTTACGCAACCTATGCGAAGACTTGGCCGATCTCGGCGCCGGGCAAATCGTCATCACAAGCGTCCCGGCCGGTCCGGAATACATCAAAGTCGCTAGCTTTGACCGCGCAAGCGCCGCTTTCAGCGAGCTCAGCGTAAAGCGCCTGCCGCTTACGACCTGCGGCACCGGAGATCTCTTTACAAGCGTTGTCACGGGCGCGGTGCTCAATGGCCGTACGCTCGAAGCCGCCGTAGCCCTAGCCGCTCAATTCGCAAGCTTCGTGATCGACTATACCTGCCGCAGCGGTCAAGACTCACGCGAGGGGGTGGTGCTCGAACCTTGTTTGAAAAAGCTTGTTGAACTTACATCACGCGGCTAACAAAGCCTAACGTCTTTCCCGAGCGGGCGCAAACAGGGTAGTGCGCCGCTCGGACTGATTGATCGATTACTCGAACATAAGATCCTCAAACTGGTAGCCGGCATCAATTCAAGCATTCAAGCGCAGCCATCCATTTTTCTTATAGCGTATCGATAAGCACGCCGACTTCCGCCAAAAAAGGCCCCACAAGTCCCTGAGCATCCCCCATCCGCACTACGTTAAAGTCGCGCAAAAGTTTTTTATTCCAAGCAAAAAAATCATCATTAGCGGAGGACTTATTAATCAGCGCCCGAATCGGCGCAGCATGCCGCATCGCGATCGTAACAAAGTCTGCCGCAGGATACACCGTACCGGAGGTACCGACTGACAGGAAAATATCAACGTTTTTTAGGTACGGTAAAATCCAGTCGAGCCCTAAAGGCGTTTCCCCGAAAAGCACCACGTCGGGCCTCACATTGGCCCCTGTCGCACCGCAGCATGGACAGGCGGCTTCCATTTCATAAAAGCCCTTTCTCGGAAAAACAGCACCGCAAGCGCTGCACCGGCTGCGGTTAAGCACACCGTGCAAATGAAAAACCGCCGTATCGCCCGCCTCTTCGCAAAGCGTATCCACGTTTTGCCTAAACAACTCCCCACTGAAGTGGGAAGGTTTCCCTTGACCAAGCACTGGCTTTTCTGCCCGTTTGCTGGCGGTTTGAGGCCGCCAACAGTCACAAGCAGCTGTCACCAGTACCACAAAGGATTTCAAGGC
>DVNT01000056.1 GCA_018714185.1 Candidatus Aphodousia gallistercoris
AAATTATTCGATGATCTTGGCAACCACGCCGGCGCCAACCGTGTGACCACCTTCACGAATAGCAAAGCGCAAGCCTTCGTTCATGGCGATCGGGCTGATCAATTGAACCGTCATCGTGATGTTGTCGCCAGGCATCACCATTTCCACGCCTTCCGGCAATTCAATCGTACCCGTCACGTCCGTCGTACGGAAGTAGAACTGCGGACGATAGCCCTTGAAGAACGGCGTATGACGGCCGCCTTCTTCCTTGCTCAACACGTACACTTCAGCTTGGAACTTCGTGTGCGGCGTGATCGTGCCCGGCTTGGCCAACACTTGGCCGCGTTCCACGTCTTCACGCTTCGTGCCGCGCAACAACACACCAATGTTGTCACCGGCTTGACCTTGGTCGAGCAACTTGCGGAACATTTCCACGCCCGTGCAGGTCGTCTTTTGCGTCGGACGCAAACCGACGATTTCAATTTCGTCGCCAACCTTCAACACACCGCGTTCCACACGGCCCGTCACCACCGTACCACGGCCGGAAATCGAGAACACGTCTTCGATCGGCATCAAGAACGGGTGATCAACGTCGCGTACCGGCGTCGGGATGTAGGCATCCATCGTTTCAGCCAACTTCAAAATCGACGGCACGCCGATTTCAGATTGGTCGCCTTCCAAGGCCAACTTCGCAGAACCCTTGATGATCGGAATTTCGTCGCCGGGGAAGTTGTAGTTGCTCAACAAATCGCGAACTTCCATTTCCACCAATTCGAGCAATTCAGCGTCATCAACCATGTCGCACTTGTTCAAGTACACAATGATGTACGGCACACCCACTTGGCGAGCCAACAAAATGTGTTCACGCGTTTGCGGCATCGGACCGTCAGCAGCAGACACCACCAAAATGGCGCCGTCCATCTGAGCAGCACCCGTAATCATGTTCTTCACATAGTCGGCGTGCCCCGGGCAGTCCACGTGAGCATAGTGACGGTGTTCCGTTTCGTATTCCACGTGAGCCGTGTTAATCGTAATACCACGGGCCTTTTCTTCCGGAGCCGCGTCAATTTGGTCATATGCGCGAGCTTCACCACCGAACTTGGCGGCGAGGACCGTCGTAATTGCAGCCGTCAACGTCGTCTTACCATGGTCGACGTGACCGATCGTGCCCACGTTCACGTGGGGCTTGGTGCGTTCAAACTTGCCTTTTGCCATGGCGAACTCCTGAACTCAAATATGCGAAGTTATTTATTAGCCCCGTCAACGGAGCGTTAGAAACTGGTGCCCATGACGCGGATCGAACGCGTGACCTCTCCCTTACCAAGGGAGTGCTCTACCACTGAGCCACATGGGCGAATTCTCAAATTCTAAACGAGATCTTCCACAGAACTGTGGAGCGGGTGAAGGGAATCGAACCCTCGTCGTAAGCTTGGAAGGCTTCTGCTCTACCATTGAGCTACACCCGCCTGCATGATGAAGGAGTCATCCTCCGCTAGCAACCTCGGTTTCGCTACACAAAGCGAGCAATCGCTTGGTGGAGGGGGATGGATTCGAACCATCGTAGGCGTAAGCCAACAGATTTACAGTCTGCCCCCTTTAGCCACTCGGGCACCCCTCCGTAGCGAGATGAGCATTATGTAGGGTTTAAATTAAAATGTCAAGGCTTCTTTCAAAAAAAGATTAAAAATTTTCCAATATCACAAAAAACAAGCCGCCAAACATAAGATAAGTACTGAAATTCGTTAGCCAGGCAAGCCACGGATGCTCTTGATCAATTTGTTGCAAATATCGTTGCAAACGTTCGTTAAATGTTCCCAGATCGGTATTGAAGTTATCGCTGTCAAACATGATTGCAGGCGTGCGAAAGTAAGAAACGATCAGTTTAAGGGAGGCACCGATCAGAATTAGTCCCCAACCGATTGCCCCGGACAGCAGCTCAGCGGCCCCCATACCCGCCATCGGAGCCGATAGCCATATGACCATATTTTCGAATGTTCTTTTTTTCATCGCTTTTTCATCATCAGTCGAGTTACACTAAATAGCACTTGCTTAGCAAAGGAACCCGATGTTCAATATTTTCCCCGAGCCTATCACTTTACTTGGGATTGCTGCCGTTGCCATACAGTTCGCATTGGTTACGGCCGTGGTATTGAGAGTTATGCTGACCCGGCATCCGCCGGGCAGCTCTTTTGCATGGATTTTACTCACAGTTATCCTGCCTTATGTAGGTTTTTTCCTGTACCTGGTTCTCGGAGAAAAGACCATCGGGCGGTGGCACGCCCGCAAGCTACGCAAAGAGCAGCGCAAACGCAGGCAAGCCTTCCGGCATATCATGCATACCGAGGCCAAAGCTCCCGATAAATACAGGGCTATTTCAAAAATGGCCACCCGATTGGGCAAATATCCCCTAACGGATGATTCCTCGCTGAAACTGCTTGATGACACGGATGAAACTCTTGTCCGTCTTATCCAGGACATCAATGAAGCGAAGAAGGCCATTTTCATGGAGTTTTACATCTGGGATCTCGGTGGCAAAGCCGATGACGTCTCTGCCGCACTCATTCGAGCCGCCCGACGAGGTGTGCAATGCTTTGTAATCGTCGATGACATCGGCTCCTCCCGCTTTATCAAGAGCGAATGGTTCTACATGTTTAAGCATGAAGGGATTCATATCGAAAAAGCCTTGCCCGTCTCTTTGCTTAGCGCGATCTTTGCTCGAGCCGACATCCGACTGCATCGCAAAATTGTCGTTATCGATTACAAAATTGCCTATAGCGGAAGTCTCAATTTAGTTGATCCGCATTTTTTCAAAAAAAATGCGCACGTCGGCCAATGGATTGATGCCATGGTTCGCGTCAAGGGAGAGCTTGTCGCCAGCCTCTACCATCTCATAGCCTTTGATTGGAAAGTCCTCACCGACTCTAGCATCGACTTCCCCGCCGAGCCCGTCTGGAGCTATGAATACGACCCTAAAGACCGAGCCACGGTGGCCATCGTTCCTTCCGGGCCGGGAACTAGCGATGATGCCAACCAGCGCATTATTCTTGAGGCCATTCACTCGGCAAAGCAAAGCGTTGAAATCGTAACCCCCTACTTTGTCCCGGGCGAGTCGCTGACACTTGCCCTTCAAAATGCCGCCCTTAAAGGAGTCAATGTCAAGATTGTTCTAACCAAGAAAACCGACTCCCCGCTGGTCACTTTCGCCTCCAGACGCTACTTTGAAGACCTGCTGCAAAGCGGCGTTCACATTTTGGAGTACGAAAAAGGGATGTTGCACACGAAGGGGCTTGTGATTGATGGGGATCTTTCACTATTTGGCACGGTTAACATGGACAATCGAAGCATGCACATCAATTACGAACTCATGCTGCTAGTCTTTGATAAGGAATTCGCCATAAAACTGCAACGCTTAATTGCTCTTTATCAGGAGACCTGTACGGAACTGTGTCTGAGGGATTGGCACAAACGCCCTCTCACGGAACGCATGAAAGAAGGCGCTTGCTTTTTACTTTCCCCGTTACTTTAGCGTTCGTCTTGTCGCGGCTCCTTTTTGAACTCTTCAACCACCACCGCGTCCTCTACCTCTTCTTGCCGGCGGCGGAAGCGGGAACCGAGCCGCCCGGAGTCCGCCTTTTCCTGAGCCGACTCATTGGCTGTAGCTCTGAACTCCGGATTCACACGAACACCGTTTTGCCTTTCCATAAAGTTTTTCAGCGGATCGCCATAAATCCAGCGATAGACCATTCCACCGACAATTACCAGAGCTGCAATAGCAAGAAAAATCAGTGCCATAGCTCCGATAATCGGCAGTAAGAAAATGCCCAAAGCAATAACCCCGGCCAGAACAGCCAAGCTCACTAGAAGTCTAATTAACGGATTTTGCGGGCCTCGACCGGGACCTCCCCGGTAAATGTAAATGGGCATCTCTTTATTTCCTTGGCAATAGGCTGCCGATTGATCAGCAAGTATCAGCAATGTATCGGGTATTTCGATTTTTCGCTAATGCAATAGTGTCTATTTTTTTCTTCAAACTCCGGCAGCAATGGTTGCAACAGAGGGTTTAGTCTTTCAAAATGCTAGCAAAATCCCTAAAATGCTAGCCTTTCTGAGATATCCGTAAAAACACTTAGATACAAATTGTTTAACGGACAACTGAATTTTTGCATTTTTGCGGATAAAAGGGTCGCAAATTTTCCCTTTTTTAGCGAAAATTACGCAATCTATGAAAAGTTTATACGATACTAATTTACCCGACGTTCAGTCCAGCTTGGACCCAAGAAATATTCCCATTGAATATGTCGGCATTCGAGGAGTCCAAATACCGGTAACGGTACAAGGACAAAACGGCATTCAGCCGACCGTCGCCACAATTGATATGTATGTCGCCCTTCCTGCACAGCAGAAGGGGACACATATGTCGCGTTTTCTCGGTTTGCTCAAGCAACACCAGGAGCCGCTTTGCCAGCAGAGTCTTGTTACTTTAATGGATGACATGCTTGCTGCCTTAAACGCTCCCGCCGGCCGAATTGATTTCGACTTCCCGTTTTTTGTCTTAAAGGCGGCCCCTGTTTCTAAGCTGGAAAGCCTTTTAAACTACCGTGTCCAATACAGAGTTGAACACAAAAATGGGAAAACCGAGGTGATTCAAACCGTCATTGTTCCGGTTACCAGCTTGTGCCCCTGCAGCAAGGAAATTTCACGATTCGGTGCGCACAATCAGCGCTCGCACATTACGATTTCGGCCAAAATTAACGGCGAATTGTCGCTGGAGCAACAAATTCGCTATGCTGAACAGAGTGCCTCTTGTGAGCTGTGGAGCCAGTTAAAGCGCGTTGACGAAAAGTACGTTACGGAAACGGCCTATGAAAATCCCAAGTTTGTCGAGGACCTGATCCGGGACGTTGCCGTTGCCTTAAATGCGGACGCAAACATTGTGGCTTACCGGGTAAAAGCGGAAAACTTTGAATCAATTCACAATCATTCGGCTTACGCCCAAATTACCAAAGGCGATATTTAACCGCCGGACGCCCGAGATTGTGAGAACCCTCTCTCATCACTTCATGGTTTTGATTTGATGAGGGAGGGTTGTGTGCATTTTGAATTATTGACTGTTGGATAACATACCATGCTGATTGAACAAAAAAACGTTATTGTTTCTCTTTTTAGAAACGCCCTCGCTCAGTTGGGCGTCAATGACGTTAACGTCCTTTTAGAGCGCCCTAAAGCGGCCGCTCATGGAGATATTGCTTGTAACGTTGCCATGCAACTGGCTCGTTCTTTGAAAAAAAATCCGCGAGATATCGCCAATCAGTTAGTCGCTCTTTTGAAAGCCGATCCTGCAGCCGACCGCTTAATTCAGTCTTTTGAAATCGCCGGCCCCGGCTTTATCAACATGCGCTTGAGCGACGAGGCTAAGCAATCCGTCGTTCGCCAAGTACTCGAACAAAAGGAGAGCTTCGGTCGCAGTCACGAGCATGATGGCGAAAGCGTTCTGCTTGAATATGTTTCCGCCAACCCGACCGGCCCGCTTCACCTCGGGCATGCGCGCCAGGGCGCCCTAGGCGATGTACTTGCCAATTTAATGAAAACTCAGGGTTGGAAAGTCTGCCGCGAGTTCTACTACAACGACGCCGGCGTGCAAATCCAGACATTGACGACGTCCGTGCAGTTGCGCGCCAAGGAGCTTCTCGGTGAGACTGTCGAATTCCCCGAAAATGGCTATCAAGGGCTTTACATCGTTGATATCGCTAAAGATTTTTTAGCTAAAAAAACCATCACAACACGCGAAGGCCAAGAAATCACGGCCTCTGGCGATGTCAATGACAGCCAAAGTATCCGGGCCTTCTCGGTTGCCTACCTAAAGAATGAGCAAGACAGCGACCTGCATGCTTTGGGTGTGGCATTTGACAATTTTTACCTTGAAAGTTCGCTTTACACTGACGGCTTAGTCAAGAGGGCCGTTGATGCCATCATTGCCTCCGGCCATACCTACGAAAGTGACGGAGCCCTTTGGTTGAAAACAACCGATCCCGAATTTAAGCGCTTTAACGATGATAAGGATCGGGTCATGCGCAAAAAAGACGGCACCTACACCTATTTTGTTCCGGACGTGGCTTATCACCTGAGTAAGTTTGAACGCGGTTTTGTCAAAGCAATCGATATTCAGGGGGCTGACCACCACGGGACAACCGCCCGCGTACGCATCGGCGTGCAAACGGCAGCAAAAGTTTTAGGCTTGGCCGTGCCGGCAGTATTCCCTGACTATGTTCTTCACAAAATGCTCAAGGTCGTCAGAGATGGCAAAGAAGTCAAAATGAGCAAACGGGCCGGTTCTTACGTTACCTTGCGCGACCTTGTACAGTGGGTAGGCAAGGACGCTGCCCGATTCTTCCTTGTAAGCCGTAAGGCCGATAGCGAATTTGTTTTTGACGTTAATTTGGCATTGTCTCAATCGGACGAAAACCCGGTGTACTACTTGCAATACGCCCATGCCCGTATTTGCTCCGTTTTCCGTCAAGCCCATGAAAAGGGCTATGCCATTCCGAGTGAGGAGCAATTGGCCAAACTCGACTTATCGCCTTTGGCAGATGACAATGCAGCGGCATTGCTTAACTTGTTAAGCGAATACCAGGAAACCTTAACCGTCGCAGCGAAAGAATTTGCGCCTCATACCCTTTGCTTCTATTTGAAGGATCTCGCAGGTGCTTTCCATGCGTTCTACAATGCCGAGAGAATCTTAGTTGAAGACGAAACAGCGCGAAATGCGCGCTTGGCTTTATTACTTGCCACTCGGCAAGTCCTGCAAAACGGATTGTCTTTACTGGGCATTTCTGCGCCGCAACAAATGTAAGGGGTTGTTGACATGGTCACTTATCGAAAGCCTTCTTCCGGTGGTTCAACTTGGTTAGGAATACTGATCGGGCTCGTTTTGGGCTGTGCTTTATGCGCAGCAGCGGCACTGATCATTACCGATGCCCCAGTCCCTTTCGTTGAGAAAGTTCAAAAGTCGACCCGTCCTATTGATGCTTCCGCCCTTGATGGCAAGGATCCCAATGCGGCGCTATACGACAATACCACGCGCAGCACCCCGGTTGAGGAATCCTTGTCTGCCATTAAGACGGTCGAAGCACCCACGGCTCATCGCTTGGCAGAAGAGCCCAATGCAGCCCAAGCAGCAGCTGAAACGTACATCGTACAGGCCGGAGCCTTCCGCTCCAAGACGGACGCGGAGAAAATTCGTACCGATCTGGCTTTTATCGCTTTGGAAGCAGACGTCGTTCAGTCTACGGATGCCGGCGTGACCCTTTACCGTGTCGTGCTCGGACCGTTTGACACGGCCCGCGAGGCCAATGAGCTGCAACAGCGGCTGACCTCTAACGGTTTCGACGCGATGGTTGTTCGCAATAGAAAATAATGCAAAAAATACTGTTTTTCGTCTTGGCCTGCGCGTTAACCTGTTTCCAAACGACAAGCGCAGAGCCCGCCCAAGGAAAGGAGTACCGCTTGGTGCAGCCGGCAGCACCCACGAGCTCCGGAGAAAAAATCGAAGTCATCGACTTTTTTGCTTATACCTGTGCCCACTGTTTGCGCCTTGCTCCGCTGGTGGATCGTTGGGCACAAAACCTACCTCAGGATGTAGCACTAAAAAGAGTGCCTGTTGCATGGGATGAAAGCACGCTTTTTTTAAGCCGTATTTATTACACCTTTATTAGCCTGAACCGTCTTGATGACCTGCATATGACCTTTTGGCAAGACCTGATGCAAGGCAAAATTACCAGCGCCGATGATTTAGACGGCTGGGTCAAGGAGCATGGCATTGATGCCGATACTTGGAACAAGGCTTACCAATCTTTCTCCGTTGCCGTACAAACCCAGCAATCCGTCGAATTGTGGCAAGCCTACCAACTCGATGCAACTCCTTACATCGGCGTTGCCGGCAAGTATTTAACGGCCCCCTTTATGGCCGGGTCCCGGCAAAAAACGTTCGAAATCGTAGACTGGCTGATCGACAAGGAACGCCAGGAACGCAAGCATTAAAAACTACTCTCGTTTGAGGAAAATCATGTTACTCGATTCTTCCATTTTCAAAGCTTATGACATTCGCGGTATCGTCGACCAAACTCTCACTGTCGAAGTGGCTCGTGCCGTTGGACAGGCTCTGGGAGAGCTCGCCAAGGAAAAGGGCGTGAAGAGCCTTTGCGTAGCGCGTGACGGCCGCCTTTCCGGACCCAAGCTTGCAGCGGCACTGATGGAAGGCATTACCAGTACTGGTGTGGATGTGATCTCTATCGGTATGGTTCCGACACCGGTGCTGTATTTCGCAACGTTTTTTACTCAAACCGGCTCGGGCATTGCCGTTACCGGCAGCCACAATCCACCGGAATACAACGGCTTGAAGATGATGATGGCCTCGGACACTTTGTACGGCCAAGGGATCCAAAACCTCAAAGACAGAATCCTTAAGGGCATTTCTGAAAATCCGAGCCGCGGAGAAATCCGAGAGCTTGATGTTGTCACCCCTTATCTGGATAAGGTGTTAGGCGACGTCAAATTAGACCGTCCGATGAAAATTGCCATGGATTGCGGCAATGGCGTAACCGGTCCGCTTGCCATGAAACTGTTCTCAGCGTTGGGTTGCGAGATTGTGCCTTTGTACACGGATATTGACGGGCACTTCCCGCATCACCATCCAGATCCCTCCAAGCCTGAAAATCTGGCAGACCTGATTGAAACCGTTAAAAATAGCGATGCCGAACTCGGCATTGCCTTTGACGGCGACGGCGACCGCTTGGGCGTTGTCACGAAGTCCGGGCAAATCATCTACCCTGACCGGCAAATGATGCTGTTCGCGGCAGATATTCTCAAGCATAACCCGGGATCTCCGATTATTTACGATGTCAAATGCACCCGTCGCCTGGTTCCCTGGATTCGAGAACACGGCGGCATTCCTACGATTTGCCGCACGGGCCATTCCCTGGTTAAGGCCAAGCTCAAAGAGACCCAAGCGCCCTTTGCCGGGGAAATGAGCGGGCACTTGTTCTTTAACGACAAGCGTTGGCCGGGCTTTGATGACGGGCTCTATGCCGGAGCCCGCTTATTGGAGATTCTGTCCCGGACTGCGTCCCCGTCGGACGTACTCGAAGCCTTGCCCTCTGCCGTGAATACGCCGGAGCTGCATATTGAAATGGCCGAAGGCGAAAATAAACCTTTCGTTGAAAAGTTACAGAAACAACTTCATTTCGACGATGCAACCGACATCATCACCATCGATGGTATTCGTGTTGAATGGAAGGACGGCTTTGCGTTGGCGCGTCCCTCCAATACCACGCCGGTGGTCGTTCTCCGCTTGGAAGGAGACACCATCGAAGCCCTTGAACGAATCAAACGCCGCTTCGGCGAAGCCATCAAGGCGGTAGATCCGTCGGTTGTCTTGCCTTTTTAAGGAGGCTGTGTTTTTATGAACGTGTTCATTACTGGAGCCTCAAGCGGTATTGGGGCGGCATTGGCCAAAGAATTTGCCTCTCGCGGCGCCACGCTGGGACTGGTTGCTCGCCATCGTGAGCCGCTTGAAGCACTGATAGCCACCTTGCCGAATAGTGAAAAGCACCGTGCATATGTCTGCGATGTCACGCATCGTGATGAGTTAATCCAACTCGCTCGGGAATTTGACGATGCGGTCAACGGTACTGATATTGCCATTGCCAATGCCGGCATCAGCGTTGGTGTGAAAACCCAATATTACGAAGACCTCGAAGTCATGGAAAAGGTTTATCAGACCAATGTCTTTGCCATGGCCAGCACTTTTCATGCGTTCATGGAACCGATGATGAAAAGAGGCCGAGGCACGTTAGTTGGCATCGGCAGTGTCGGCGGAATCCGCGGCATGCCCGGAACCGAAGCATATTGCTCGAGCAAATCCGCGGTGATTACTTACTGCGAAAGCCTGCGCGTTGAAATGAAAAAGCACGGCATCAACGTCGTTACGATTAGCCCGGGGTTTGTGAAAACCCCCCTTACGGACGTAAATCCTTATCCGATGCCTTTCATTTTGACACCGGAGCAATTTGCCTATCGCGCCGCCAATGCTATCTTAGCCAAGCGTAGCTATGCCACAATTCCCTGGCAAATGGGGTTGGTTGCCAAGCTCCTGCGCATATTGCCGAATTGCGTTTTTGACAAAGTCTTCGGCAATCGAAAGCAAAAGCCGCGAAATAACGAAATTCATCGTGCTTGATACGCAATGGGGTGAGGCCCTGCCTTGCCCCGCGGCTAAAGAAATTCCCGTTCCTTCATACTGAGTCGCCATTGACTGACGACCCGACAGACGGCCTCCCCGTAATGGGCGATCCTCTTCTCTCCAATGCCGCTGATTCCTCGCATCTGACTCGGTTTAAGGGGCTTTCTCTTGGCGATAAGCATCAACGTTTCGTCCGGAAACACATTGTACGAAGCAATTCCACGCTCTTTTGCCTCGCTTTTCCTCCAAGAACGCAACTGACGGAAAAGCTCCTGCTCGGCATCATCAAGATCCTCGTGCTCGAGTACTTTCCGACTGGCAAGACGTTTGGCTCCCTCTACCCGCACAAAAATTTTCTCCTTACCATGAAGCAAATCCTTGGCCCGCTCACTCACCGAGAGCACATTGTACTTTTGGGAATTGAGGTTGATATAATGCCGTGAAATTAGCTGCCGAAGTATCTTGCGCCAATATTTCATCGTATGCTCTTTTCCGATTCCAAAGGTCGGCAACTCGTCGTGGCGCTTTTCAAAAATCTTGTCCGTGGCTTGCCCGCGCAACACGTTGATAACGTGTGAGGCACCGAACCCCATTCCATTGGTTTTGGAACAACGATATATGCACGAAAGCAATTTTTGAGCATCGACGGTAACATCTCGACTTTTCGGAGGATTTTCGCAATTATCGCAATTGCCGCACGGCGAACTTTTTTCCCCGAAGTAAGCAAGCAGCTGCACTCGACGACAAGTAACCGACTCGGTTAGTCCCATCATGCTTTCCAATTTATGCAAACTCACCCGCTTGTAGACCTCATCGGCATCGCTTTGTTCAATAAAGTAGCGCTGTTGGATAAGATCCTCCAATCCATAATACAAGACGGCCTCCGCGGGCTTGCCATCTCGCCCTGCACGCCCGGTTTCTTGGAAATAATTCTCAATGGATTTCGGCATATCCGCATGGATAATGAAACGAACATCCGGCTTGTCAATCCCCATACCGAAGGCGACGGTTGCCACCATAACGCAAGGTCTATCGTAAAAAGCCTCTTGGTTGCAGTCCCTCTGCTGTGGGCTTAGCCCTGCGTGATAGATGAGCGTGTCAATACCGGCTGCAGACAAATGGGCTGCCAAAGCTTCTGTTTTTTTTCGTGTTGCGCAGTAAACGATGCCCGATTCTTTTAAGTGCTCTCCACGGATGAAATGAACGATGGAATCCCAATACCCCTTTCCTTTCTCATACATTCGATAGCGAATATTAGGACGATCAAAACTCGTAATAAAACGTTGAGGATTGCGCAGGAGACGTTCGGCAATTTCCGCTCGCGTCTGCTCGTCGGCAGTTGCCGTCAACGCCACTCTCGGCACATCCGGAAAACTATCCTTTAAGATCCCGAGTCCTTGATACTCCGGCCGAAAGTCGTGACCCCAAATCGAAATACAATGCGCCTCGTCAACGGCAAATAAACTGATTTTCAAGCGATGCAACAGCGCCAACGTCTTGGGATTGAGCAGTCGCTCCGGCGCCACGTAAAGAAGCTTAATTTGGCCGGCAAGCAATTGCGACTGAACTCGCGAAATTTCCTCAAAATCCATCGAAGAATTCAGCGTCGCAGCCGGAATACCGGTATCGCAAAGCATCTGCACTTGATCCTTCATCAGTGCAATTAATGGGGAAACAACTACGCCCACCCCTTCCCGCATCAAGGCAGGAATCTGGTAGCAAAGGCTCTTTCCTCCTCCCGTAGGCATCAAAACAAGTGCATCCCGGCCACTTGCTACCGTTTCAATGACTTCTTTTTGAAATCCTCGAAACTGCTCGTAGCCGAAATACTGCCTTAATATTTCTTCGCTCGTCATCGCTTCATTCACAAAAACTCCGACAGTATACCTAGAATCTCCGGATTCGATAGCGATAACGACATGACTCATAAAAGCCTCGATATACTAAAATCGTTCTGGAGACATTTTTTGCAGAAAATGCCGCATACCACCGATTTCCATAAAGGGAATTTCTTATGTTTACCATTATTAAAAATGCGAACGTTTTCGCACCGAACCCTCTTGGCAAAAAGGATATCCTTTTGTGCTCAGATAAGATCGCCGCTATTGAGGATAGCTTAGACGACATTAAGCTGCCGGGCGAAGTTGAGGTAATTGACGTAGAAGGAGCCACGGTTACTCCGGGCTTTTTCGACCAACATGTCCATTTAACCGGCGGTGGCGGCGAAGGCGGCCCGGCAACGCGAGTTCCTCCGATTATGCCTTCTCAACTTTTACGAGCCGGCATCACGACCGTTTGCGGTGTTATGGGCACTGAAGGCACAACCAAATTCCCCGAAGAACTATTTGCCAAAGTGATGGGCCTTCGCCAGGAAGGCTTAACGGCCTATATGCACACGGGCTCTTACCAATATCCGACCCGTACGATCACCGGTAATCCGCGCAAAGATATCATCACGATCGAGCCGGTTTTGGGCGTTAAGATTGCCCTGGCCGATCACCGCTGCTCTTTCCCGAATGACGATGAAATGCTCAAGTTGGTTGCTGACGTACGTATGGGCGGCATGCTTTCAGGCAAAAAGGGCGTTTTGCACGTTCACTTGGGTGACTACGGCGGAGCGTATGAACAGTTCGAGCGCCTGATTGCCCGAGGGCTCGCCCGCCATCACTTCTCGCCCACCCACACCGGGCGCGAGCCGAAGCTATTTGAACAAGCCATCGAATTTGCGAAAAAGGGCGGCGTCATGGATATCACTTCCGGTGGCGGCAACTATTATCCGTTTGTCGAATGCGTGCAGCGTGCCCTCAAAGCCGGTGTTGACCGTACTCGTATTACCATGAGTTCTGATGGCAACGGTTCCATGCCCAAATTTGAAAACGGCGTTATGGTTGCCATTGTCGCCGCTCCGGTCAACGCCAACCATATGATGCTCAAGGAGATGGTCGCCAATGGCATCGACTTCGAAACGGCTCTCATGATGACAACCTCCAACGTAGCAGACTCCTTAGGGGTCAAGGAGGCTCGCCTGCAACCTGGTCTGACAGCCAATTTATGCGTCCTTACGGACTCCTTGGATATTGATACAGTTATCGCTCGAGGTACCGTATGGATTCGCAACGGTAAAAGCGTGAAATTGGCTAACTTCGAAGCTTAAAAATAAACTCCTTTTACACTAATGCCGGCAATTGCCGGCATTTTCTATCTCTTATTGCTTGTTAAGCTTTTCGTTAATTAATTCTTCTCTGCGAGCCCGCTCGCTCTCTATGCGCTCGGCTCTCATGCAAGCGGCAGCCGTAAATAAAACATCGGAAGATGAATTCAGAGCGGTCTCTGCCGAATCCTGCAAAACGCCGATGATAAAACCTACCGCAACCACCTGCATTGCGATTGATTGGTCAATGCCGAAAAGCCCGCAAGCCAAAGGGATCAACATCAACGAACCGCCGGGAACTCCGGAAGCACCGCAAGCACATAAGGCAGCAATGACGCTCAAAAGCAAAGCCGTCCCGAACTGAAATTCAATCGATAGGCTATTGGCAGCGGCCAAAGTCAGCACTGTAATCGTAATAGCGGCTCCGGCCATGTTAATCGTCGCCCCCAGCGGGATGGTAATGGAATAGGTTCCCTCATCCAAGTCCAGACGACGGCACATTCCCATGTTAACGGGAATATTGGCTGCCGAAGAACGCGTGAAGAAAGCGGTCACACCGCTTTCTCTCAATGTCGCTAACGTCAAGGGATACGGATTGCGGCGAATGTAAAGCCAGACCAAAAACGGATTAAATATCAAGGCCACAAACAGCATGCATCCGATGAGTACGGCCAATAAACGCACGTAGCCGGCCAAACCGGCTAAGCCCGTAGTAGACACTACATTGGCCACCACCCCGAAAATCCCGATAGGAGCAAACCGGATGACAACACGAACCACAAATTCCACACCACGGGATAGATCGGCGACAAACTCACGCGAAGCATTCGCCGCATGGCGCAAAGCCACTCCCAAGCCGGCAGCCCAAGCCAAAATAGCCATGTAATTGCCTGTCGAAAGCGCATGAACCGGATTATCAACAACACTTAAAATCAGGTTGCTCACCACTTCGGCCAAATTCTCCGGCACAGCCATTGACGATTCGGAAGCAACCAAATGAATCGTCGTTGGAAAAAAGTAGCTGCCGACCACCGCCACAAGAGCCGCACCGAAAGTCCCCAAAAGGTAAAGAAGCAATACCGGCTTAACATGCGCCTGCGTTTCAAGATCTTGATTGGCAATAGCTGACATCACCAACACAAAAACCAACAGCGGAGCAACGGCCTTCAAGGCGGCGATAAATATTGACCCTAAAAAGCCGCATGTTCGAGCAGCCTCCGGTGCGAACATGGCAACAACAATGCCTAAGATAAGACCGCACAAAATTTGTTTTACTAGCGATGCCTGTAAAAAAGGCATGGCGAATCGTATAACTGCACGTTTTGCCATAAGATACTCTCTGCTTTTTCATGACTCGGCTTTAAAAGCGTTACGTTATCAATTTTTCAAAACCCGGTTGCAAAATCTATAAGGCGTTTACCCAATACATAGGGTTTACCCTTATTTAATAAATCTTTTATTTCCCGATAAAAAAATCCTTTCCGAAGCACGAAACATCTCCGGAAAGGACCTCTTATCCGTTATTCGACTATTTTGTATCAGGAATCATTTCAATGGCGCCACAAGGACACTCATTGGCACAAATTCCGCATCCTTTACAATAGTCGTAGTTAACACTAAACCCCTTGCCATCACCTAATTTTTTGATGGCATTGTCAGGACAAACCCCGTAGCAGGTATCGCACTCGAAGCAATTGCCGCAGGACATGCAGCGACGGGCTTCAAAAAGGGCATTTTCCTCCGTCAGCCCATGCACCACTTCGTCAAACGTACTTTGGCGACGAGCCAGATCCAACATGGGGCGAACCGTCTTCGGAGCATCCGAGTAATACCATGTATTCAGATTTTCAAAAGTGGCTGCCGGACCCCGAGCCGGCGCTTGGTAAGGTTTGCCTTGAAGCCAAGCATTCATCGCGCGAGCCGCTAGCTTTCCGTGCCCAATGGCAACCGTAACGTTACGCTCGCCTGCGACCATATCGCCGCCGGCAAATATCCCATCGATACTGGTCATCATACAGGCATCAACAACCACGGATCCTTTCTGCACTTCCAAACCGGCTTTTTCGATCAAGCTAAGATCCGTTTCCTGCCCTAAAGCTAAAACCAAGGCATCGGCAGCAATCGTTTCAAACTCTCCGGTCGGTTGCGGGTAGCCATTTTCGTCTAAACGCATTTTCTCAATCTTGATTTCTTTCTCTCCGGCCTCGGCTACCGTAGAAAGCCACTTCATGGCTACGCCCTCTTCTTTGGCTTCCTCGATTTCGAATGCGTGAGCCGGGGCCTTGTCTTGCGTGCGACGATAAACCATCAAAGGTTCAGCCCCTAAGCGCTTGACAGTGCGGGCCACGTCAACTGCCGTATTCCCGCCGCCGTAAACTACAACGCGCCGGCCGATCATGGGCAAAGGCTGGCCTTCCATGCTACGCAGCAGGCTTACCGCGTCCATAACATGGCTTGCATCGCCGGCTGGAATATAGGCACGCCGGGCCAAATTCGCTCCGACTCCCAGAAAAACCGCATCAAAATTCCCTTGCGCTTTTTCCGACTCCAAGTCCTTGACCTCATGCTCGAGCTCAAAAATCACGCCGAAATCTCGCAGTCGCTGAATATCCCTGTCCAGAATCTCACGCGGCAAACGGTATTTCGGTATGCCGTAACGCATCATACCGCCGGCCTTCTTGGCCGCATCGCGAACGACAACGGTGTGGCCGAAACGACGCAAATGGTAGGCAGCCGAAAGACCGGCCGGGCCCGCCCCCACCACTAAAACCCGTTTTCCGGTTTGTTCTGCCGGCTTCGGATACTCCCAATTTTTCTCGTTTGCATAGTCACCGAGAAAGCGTTCAACCGAATTAATTCCCACACACTCATCGAGTTTGGCCCGGTTACAAGCCTTCTCGCAGGTGTGATAACACACGCGCCCCATCAAGGCTGGAAAGGGATTGTCGCGAAGAATGACCTCCCAAGCGCCCCGATAATCGCCGCTTTCGGCCTTAAATAGCCATCCTTGAATATTCTCTCCGGCAGGACACTGTGCATTGCATGGCGGCAGGTGATTGATATAAACCGGTTTGAGCGTACGCCAAGAGCCCGTGTGATTTTCCAAAGACGAACCGACGTCTAATGTAATAGCAAATGGTTTTGTCATAATTCTTTTCCCTTTACACAAGGTGGGCCCTTTCGTCGGCCTCTATCGAAGTCGGCGTCTTTTCCGTTTCCTCTCCGTCGAGCAATCCGAATTTTCGGATATTTCTATCGGCCAAAGCCTGTATCCTGGCAACGACTTCAGGATTTGCCTTTTTCCCGAAAAGGTGAGCGAACCGCTTTTGAGGCTTCAGGTACTCTTCAACCGGAGCCAGATGACGGATTTTTTCAACTCGCGTTACCTCGCCATACTCCGCTTCAAACACCGGGAAGAGACCGGTTTGGGTAGCCAAACGCGCCATCTGCACGGTCAACGAGGATTGGAATCCCCAACCCAACGGGCACGGCACCAAAATATGCAAATAGCGAGCTCCGTGAAATGTCATCGCCTTGCGAACCTTACGTTCCAGATCATGCAAGTCCGCGATGGTTGCCGTTGCTACGTAAGGGATGCCGTGAGCCATGGCAATTTGGGGAACATTCTTGCCCTGGCCGAAAACATTTCCGGCATAACCGGCCGTCGGCATTGTGGTAGCCGTACGGGCAGCCGGCGGCGTTGCCGAAGAGCGCTGTACGCCGGTGTTCATATACGCTTCGTTGTCATAGCAGATATAAAGCACATCATCGTTGCGCTCAAACATACCGGATAAGCATCCGAAACCGATATCGGTCGTACCGCCGTCACCTCCTTGAGCGATAACGCGAATAAGGGGTTGCCCGTTCTTTTGAGCCTTAATCTTTAGCGCAGCGGCCATCCCGGTAGCCACTGCCGCCGTGTTTCCGAAAAGCGAATGAAACCATGGAAGCTGCCAAGAACTTTCCGGATAGGGCGTCGAAAACACTTCGAGGCAGCCGGTGGCATTGGCAGCAACCACGCGCCCCTGCGTTGCCGCCATAGCAGCGTCAATCGCATACCGGGCTCCGAGAGCCTCGCCGCAACCTTGACAAGCTCTGTGCCCCGAAGTCAAGGCATTGTGCCGCTCAAGACTTGACTGAACCGTTCTAAACTCTTTATCCAGCAAACGGTTGCCGACGGTAAAAGTCCCTGTTTGATAAAAACGAATCGGTGTATCGTTCATGGAATTACTCCTTAGCCTGTTCTCGAGTGGCCACATCATGCATCACGGCTTCAGGCAACGGTCCGCTTAAGCGTTTAGCCGCCTCCCTTTGCAATTGCCGACGAACCAAATCTTCATCCAAATCCATGAAGGTCGTATCTTCCAAGCTTCCTTCTTGGGCCGCTTTGAAAATCCCGCAAAGGCTTTTGCGGGTAATTGCGCGCCCCCCTAAACCGGCAATGACGCTTTTAATCTCAATCGAGCAATTGCGCAATGCATTAACTACATCGGCCACGACGACCCCGCCCGCGCCGGCGCTAATGGCCCGATCGATCACAATCAGCGTCTTAGTGCCTTCACAAGCTTCGCGCAAAGCCTGCATCGGGAACGGACGATAGCAACGAAGTGAAATGACACCGATTTTTATCCCTTCCTCTCGTAGCTCGTCGACCGTATCCATGATCGTACCGACGGCTGATCCCATAGCCAATACGCGAATATCAGCATCGTCGCAGCGGTAGCACTTGAGTAGCCCCCCGGAATCACGGCCGAACTTTTCTGCAAATTCCGCCGCCGTCGACTCGATGAAACTTAAGGCTTGGATATGTTTGGCATGGGCTAAATAGCGGACTTCAGTAAAAGCCTCCGGCCCAACCATCGCACCGATGGAAACCGGATTGTCGGGATCGAGTACCTGACGGGGGCTGTAAGGCGGCAAAAACTCATCCACCCGAGCCTGATCCGGAACATCGACTCGATCAACCGCGTGAGTCAGCACAAAGCCGTCCATGCAGACCATGACCGGCAAGCTCATTTCTTCGGCAATTTTGAATGCCTGAATATGCACGTCAATCGCTTGTTGATTATTTTCGACAAACAATTGGATCCAGCCGCTATCGCGTTGCGACAATGAGTCTGAATGATCGTTCCAAATATTGATGGGAGCGCCGATGGCACGGTTGGCCACGGTCATCACAATAGGCAAGCCGAGACCGGAAGCGTTGTAAATGGCCTCAACCATGAATAACAACCCTTGAGAGGCCGTTGCCGTGTAAGCCCGAGCCCCGGCTACCGATGCCCCGATCGCCGTACTCATGGCGGCAAATTCGCTTTCCACGTTAATAAACTCACAGGGAGCTATCTTGCCTTGGCGAACAAAATTGCCCAAATTCTCAACGATATGGGTCTGAGGGGAAATCGGATAAGCACAGATAACTTCCGGACGACAAAGGGCTACGCTTTCGGCAACACCCAAGCTGCCTTCGATTTGTTTCAGCATACCATTTAGCCTCTTATTGTTTTTGGGTCAAAAATTCATAAGCCAAGCGTGCCACTTCGGCATTGGCTTGCGCAATTTTTCCGCTAAAGCGCTCGCCGTAAGCCGCCTGCACGCTTTCAAGCTTTAAGTTGCCGGTCATTGCCGCATAGCCGGCGAGCATAGCGGCCCCCGGCAACGAACGGCCTAATTTTTCGATGGCAAAGCGCGTTGCCGGCACCGTTCGCACGTGTCCGCACGGCAAATAAGCCATCACTTTCTGCAGTCCCAACTCTTCAGGACTATGCTCACTGTTAATGAGAAGATAGCCGTCTTTGCGTAAGCCGCCGCACACATCGATCTGTTCAAGCAAAGTCGGATCTTGCACCAGCACCACATCAGGCTCCTCAATAGGCTCCCTGAGTCGGATTTCCTTATCGTCAATTCTGGCAAAAGCCACAACGGGGGCTCCCGTACGTTCCGAACCGAAACTCGGAAAAGCTTGGGCGAAATGACCTTCCATAAAAGCAGCAACGGAGAGCATTTCAGCAGCCGTCACAACGCCTTGGCCTCCTCGGCCGTGAAGTCTTACTTGATACACATTGACCTCTTTGGAGTTGATTGGTAATAGACGCAACAGCCCGTTGTCTCCGTCAAGCCGTAACGGAGCGTATCTCATAAGCTGATTGTTTCAAAAAATAACTCTACCAAAGAGAATATTAAAATGGGGGTGTCAAGAATGTCCCTTTTGACAATTTTCAGTACACTGTGAAGAAACTTTTCGTCCGAATAGGAATAAAAATGACTGCCATACGTCTTTTGATCGGTGCACTCAGCGCATGCCTGCTGGCCTCCTGCACAACCATTGAGCCGGAGCCGTCCATTGCGCCGCCCCAAGGCAGCACTGAAGTGCTTCGCTTGGATGCCTCGGGAGAACAAATCTTTCGCTGCACTCGCGATTCAAAAGGCTGGTTTTGGCATTTTGAAAGCCCCAATGCGTACCTTTTCGAACCGGTTCACAATCAGGCCGTCGCCAAACACGGTTACCATTTTTCCTTTGTTCATAACGACGGCTCAAAACTCGTCACACGCATCATTCGTTACCGCCCGAAAAAGGACGCCTTATCCGAGGCGCTCTTTTCCGTAACGGAACCGGCCCTGAGCGGTCAATTCGCAGGCGTGCGTTTTGTACAGCGGATTAACACCTTGGGCGGCTTACCGGATAAACGTTGCACGGAAGCTCGTCAAGGAGAACTTCTGCACGTTCCTTTCCAAGCACAATTTGTGTTTTATCGATAACGCAAGTAGCCGAAATATATTAGGAAACCGAATTATTAAGCTGGTGCATTTTCGGGAATCCGTGTAAAATTAGTTGTCTGTTTTCCCAGTTTTTAAGGGATTCTCCGATGTCGACTGTTGGTGATTACTTACAAAGCCTGCCGCCCGATCGTCGTGTCGCCATGGCTAAAATCTGTAGTCTTATCCGCCGCTCTGCTCGCGGCGTCCGCGAGAGCATGAGGCATGCTCTTGCGTTTTATGAACTCAAGGGGCCGCTTTTTGCGCTTGAGTCTGGCGAAAAAAGTATGACACTTTATGTTGCCGAAAAAAGCGTCATTGAAGCGTATAAAGAAAAATTGCCCAATGTGGATCTGCAGCGTCAATGTGTTCTCTTTACGGATCTGAATCGCATCCCGCTCGATAGCATTGAAAAGATTGTCCGCGAGTCGGTTTCCGCCCGTCGCGAACGGGTCGCCCAAGGCGATGTTCCCACACAAGCCCAGTTGCTTGAGGTTTGGGGACTGACTGAAGAGGACGCCAAAGCGCCGCCGCCGGTTGTCCGGATTTCGATGAAAAGTCACGATGAGGACATGATCGAAATCATTGATGACACGGATGCCCCCCGCAGCAAAAAATGAGGCACCCGCCTCTTTTAGAAAAAAGCGAGCCTATGTGCTCGCTTTTTCTATGGGGCCGATAGCTTTGCTCTTTGGATACGTGTTTTCACTATATTTTCCTGTATCCTTTAGCTCATGTCAGAACGGAAAAATAACATGAATCCTCAAGATAAACGATTGATTTTCAGCGTCGGTTTCACTTTGGCCTGCAAAATCGCCGTGATTGCTTGTTTAGGCTTTTTATTTTTCAGTTCAGACGACCGTATCGATCCCGATGCCCAAAGCGTCAGCCAATTTATTTTGGCGGATAACGATGCGCAAAACTCTTCCGACTCGAAGCCGTAACATATCATTCGTCTAAGGCTTTTCTTCTAGTTCAAAGGGATTTTTTATGATTTCAGCCGAGTTAGTGGATCTCTCACGGTGGCAGTTTGCACTGACATCCATGTACCACTTCATCTTCGTGCCGCTTACGCTGGGCTTGTCCTTCATGCTCGTTGTCATGGAAGCTTGCTACTTGGTAACCGGCCGAGAAGTCTATAAAGACATGACAAAATTCTGGGGCAAACTCTTCGGCGTTAATTTCGCCTTGGGCGTGGCCACCGGAATTACAATGGAATTCCAATTTGGTACCAACTGGGCCTATTACTCGCACTATGTCGGCGATATTTTCGGTGCCCCTCTGGCCATTGAAGGGCTCATGGCCTTCTTCCTTGAGTCGACCTTTATCGGTCTGTTCTTCTTCGGTTGGAACCGGATGAAAAAAGGCACTCATTTGATCGTCACGATTTTAATGGCCTTGGGTTCCAACCTTTCGGCTCTATGGATTTTGATCGCCAACGCGTGGATGCAATACCCGACCGGATCCGAATTCAATTTTGAAACCATGCGAATGGAGATGACGAATTTCTTTGACGTCATCTTAAGTCCTTGGGCTCAGGCTAAATTCGGACACACCATTGCCGCGGGCTATGTCACCGGCGCCTTGTTCGTGCTCTCGATTTCCGCTTACTACCTGCTCAAAGGTCGCGACATCGAATTCGCTAAACGCTCTTTCCGCGTAGCTGCCGCCTTCGGTTTGGTCGTTTCGGTTTTCACGATCCACTTAGGCGACGAGTCCGGCTACTTAGTTGCCAAAGACCAACCGGCAAAAATGGCAGCCATGGAGGCAACCTGGGAAACCCACCCGGCTCCCGCGCCTATGACCATTTTCGGCTTCCCGGACGAAAAAGCCCAAGCGACCCACTACAAGTTGGAAATTCCTTGGCTGTACGGCATTATTGCCACCCGCTCACTGGATACCCCGATTCCGGGCATTAAAGAATTGACGGCGCAAAATACCGCTCGCATTGAAAACGGTATCAAAGCGTTGGAAACGCTCTCGGCTCTGCGCCGTGATCCGACCAATGAGATCCTGCGCGCTCGCTTTGCCGAGCAACAAGCCGACCTGGGCTACGGCATGCTCTTGAGAAAGTACACGAATGAACCCTCTCGGGCTACGCCGGAGATGATTGCTCAAGCCGCTCAAGATACGATCCCGAATGTCAATATGATGTTCTGGAGCTTCCGCATCATGGTCGGCTGCGGTGTGGCTTTGTTGTTGGTCTTTATCCTGAGCTTGTACTACTCGGCAAAGGACCTAATCGTTACCAAGCGAGGCCTTTTGAAGCTGACATTCCTTGCTTTGCCGCTACCGTGGATTGCCTGTGAACTCGGCTGGCTTGTCGCTGAATACGGCCGCCAACCCTGGAGTATTTATGAAGTACTGCCCACGCATTTATCCACCTCGACCTTATCGGCCTCGAGTGTCATGGGGTCTTTGATCGGATTTGTTCTGCTGTACTCCGTTTTGCTTATCGTTGAAATGTGGCTGATGACTCGATTGATTAAAACCGGCCCGAGCTTCTTGGGCACAGGCCGCTACTTCTTCGAACGTAACCAAACGGTCAATAAAGGAGAAACCAAATGATCGATTATGAAATCCTCAGACTGGTTTGGTGGCTTTTTGTCGGCGTACTGCTCGTGGGTTTCGCCGTCATGGACGGCCAAGATATGGGCGTAGGCTCATTGCTTCCGTTCTTAGGAAAAAATGACACCGAACGCCGCATTATGATTAACACGGTCGCCCCCCATTGGGACGGGAACCAAGTGTGGTTATTAACCGGAGGCGGTGCCATTTTCGCAGCCTGGCCCCTAGTCTATGCCACAGCCTTTTCGGGACTGTACTGGGCTCTTTTCATTGTGCTGGCGGCGCTTATTCTGCGCCCTGTCGCTTTTGACTACCGCAGTCGAGTGCCGGTACAAAAATGGCGCTCATCCTGGGACTGGGCCTTGTTTGTCGGCAGTTTTGTTCCCCCGATTATTTTCGGGGTGGCGTTCGGCAACATGCTCCAAGGTGTCCCATTCCAATTCGATGAGTCCTTGCGTTCTACCTACACGGGCAGCTTCTGGGCTTTGTTGAACCCGTTTGCTCTTTTGTGCGGCGTAGTTTCCATTGCCATGGTCATCTTCCACGGCGCCAACTATTTGTTGCTACGCACAACCGGTGAATTGCAAGCGCGAGCTCGTAAGATCGGCATCCTCGCAGGCGTCGTCACTTTTGTCCTCTTTGCAATCGGAGGCCTTTGGGTCTATTTCGGCATCACGGGCTACGTGGCGACCAATATCGACCCGAACGGCGTCTCCAATCCGCTTTTAAAGAGCGTTGCCGTTAGTGAGGGGGCTTGGTTTACGAACTTCAACAATTACCCGGTCTTGTACATTGTTCCGCTTCTCGCTTTAGGCGGGGCAGCCCTGGGAGCCTTAAGCCAGTACGTCTGGAAGCCGGTTTTGGCCGTTTTAAGCTCTTCGGTGAGCATCCTCGGCATTGTATTGACGCCTTTGGTTGCCATGTTCCCGTTTGTGCTGCCTTCCTCGAGCCACCCGGTTTCTTCTTTGACGATTTGGGACTGCACCAGTTCGCAACTTACGCTGCAAGTGATGTTTATCGTCACGTTGATTTTCCTGCCGCTCGTATTGATCTACACCGGCTGGGCTTATCGCGTAATGAGCGGCAAACTGACTCCCCAATACATCAAAGACAACGACAAAACGCTTTACTGATCGGAGAGCACTATGTTTTATATCTACTGGGCTGTCGGTTTACTGTTAGCTATTTCATTTGCGGTTTTGATGGGAGCCATGTACGAAATCAAACACGCTTCCGATAAGGATCGCTAATGCCGGCACTGGCTCGTTTTCTTGCCAGGACGATTTCCATTGTGGCGGCTGCGGCCGTCACGGTGGGAGTTGTCGTATACCCCCGGGCCATTGCAACGGAAATGGCCGATGTTCCTCACGGATGGCTTGTTTGTCTGATGTTAGGAATGAGCGCTGCTTACGTGCATGGCTTTGGGTTTGTCCCCCAAAACCCCGTTCTAAAATATTGGTTTTCGCCTTGGATTGCTTGGCCTTTGATGGCACTCGGTACGTACCAAATCCTGTATTAGTCCCGGCGCAAAAGCCAGTGCAGCTGTACTTGGGCCGTATGCACGCTATCGGATAGCCACGTCACACCGTCTTGCACCGTCACGCTTAAGTGCATCGTGCGCTGCATTAGCGGCATCATTTGCGCCACTTCGGCATCTTTAACCATCGCCACGGAAAGCTTCTCGATTTTTCCCATATCGGCATGCACCTGTTTCCACCAAGGCTCGATGCGATCTTCGCCATAGGCGATAATGATTTCTTGGTCGCTGCGGCCGGCGGATTTCCTCGCCTGTTTTACATCGGGCAACCCCACTTCAATCCAACGGGCGATTGAGCCCGTGTCATCGATTTCCCACAAAGCGGGTTCCCCCTCGGTAGAAAGCCCCCTCCCGAACTCCAATTTCTTATCGGAATCCCCGACAAAAAGGCAAAACGACAAAAGCCGAATGGCTAAACGTTCTTCCGTTTCAGAAGGGTGGCGGGCAAGAGTGCACAAATGCGTCGCATAGTACCCCCGGTCAATATCGGAAATATCAATCGTCGCTTTGTAAATGGTTGCCCCTAAGGCCATAGCGCTCCCCTCGAAAAAACGCCTTTATGTTAGTCCCGTACTCGTGAATACGCAAAACCGGCCTGAGGTAAATACCCGAGGCCGGCTCTTTTACGCTTTAAATGGCTTGATTAGAAGCGATATTGCGCTTGGAAGCCGATAAGGTAGGCATCCAAGGATTGGTATTCGCCAATCTTTTCATTATTTTTGTAATCCTTATAGAGGTCCATATCACCGACGCCCATTAAGTAGGTCGCGCCCACATCAAATTGCAAATCCTTGCTGAAATGGTACGTCGCACCCAAGGACAACCACAAGCGGTCCGTATCGGGGATTACAGCCATACGGGTCGTTTCGTCATCAATCGGACTCGTTTCATAAGCGATACCGCCGCGCACCGTGAAGGCATCGTTGATCCGATAGTCAGCGCCAACAGAGAATAACCACGTGTCTTGCCATTTGTTATGAATAGAGTAGTTCCCCAATTGCGTCATTATCTCACCCATGGCCTTCTTTTGCTCGAGAGTCATACTTTGAGTTAAAAAGTCCATTACACTTGCCATACCGCTAATGTCATTTTTGATTGTGAGAGTATCGAAGTTAGACCAATTTGCCCAACGGATCAAACCAGATAAGCGAAGATCCGGTGTTGCCTCCCAGGTTCCCGTCAACATAATCGTATCCGGAGTCTTTACCGTTGCTTCTGACGATAAGGTTTGAGACATCGGTATTGGCAATACACCCGGGATCCCCTGGGTAGCAAATGAAAAATCACCTTCCGCATTATGTTCAATGGACGAACGATACGAAAGACCGAAACGAAGGGTATCCGTCGGGCTAATCATGACACCCAAATTAAAACCCCAATCCCAACTATCGGCATCGATTTCACCGACACCCAATCCGCCAGCATTCATACTGAGATCCGCTTTGGCGTATTGAACCGAAAGACCGGCACCTAAACTGATTAGATCATTGACCTTCCATGCAATATTGGGGTTCATATCAAAGGTATAAATCTTGGCTTTAATACCACGATTTGCACCGAACCAATCATTACCGTATTCCGTACCCATGCCGTAAGGAACCGACATACCGAAGCCCAACCAAACTTGGTCATTGACTTGGTGCGTGACATAACCGGTCGGAATGGCTTGCCCTTTCAAGCGGCCGTTTTCGGACTGGCCGGCATAGGCTCCAGCGCCATCAATATCCGCATTTAAAGCAATCCAAGTAAAACCGGCTTGTACGCGCGTGCCTTCAAGCAACGTCATACCGGCCGGGTTGTAGTGCACGGCAGACAAGTCGTCGCCCACAATACCGGCACCGGCGTAGGCTCGGCCCAAGCCCAAAGAGGATTGTTCCGTTAATTGGAAACCGGCAGCGTAAGCCGAAGACACAGCGAGCGCGGCACCGGTCAGTACCAACGCAGCAATACCCTTCTTAGCAAAAGACATTTTTTGGTTCTCTCCAAAAAGAAAAAAGATGGGAACGGAAGCATTTGGCTCCCGCCATATAAATGGAAAGAATTTTGTCTGTCTTTTGTTAAGGAAGAGCCCTTCTTTTTATAGGTGTAAACCCTAATAATACCTATAACAGCCTAAATCCTAGGCTTGTCCTGAATAAATCGGGCGATACTGGCGCAGCCTTACCCAACCGATAGCGATACGATAGGCAACCCAAATACCCAATACGATAAAACCGATGAACCAAATGATAGGACCGACCACAATGACCGTCAGGAAAAAACCGGCTACGGCCACCAATACCGTCCAAATCATGCCGTACCAGAATGTACGAATTTGCCAAGAAAAGTGTGATTCCAGAAAGGTCCCTCGAGCCTCGGGTCTCATGACATAGTTGAGCACCACGGCGGCAATCGAAGGCCAACCGAATAAGAAAGCTGACAAAATTGTCCCGCCGGTCATCAAGCCGATCACAATGCTTAAGCCGTGCAGAATGTAGACCAACTGCGTTGTAAAAAGCAGACTCTTTTTCGGTCCTTCATAAGGGGTTAATTCCGGCATCTTTCCCGTCCCGGTAAAGAAGAAATCTATGAGTCTAAACTTATCACAAAAGCCGCCGGTTACGCAGAGTTCTGATAAAAATAAATACAATTTGTTTTCGTAGTGTACGATATAGCTAATCCTGCCGTTTTAAGGATTAAGTTAAAGGAGCCCGCGGTGAGACTACTCTTAGTTGAAGATGATCCGATGATCGGAGAAAGCGTTGTTGACGGATTGACTGGCGAAGGCTATGCCGTAGACTGGGTTCAGGACGGCCACTCGGCGTTGCTTGCCTTGCGTACGACAGAGTTTTCATTGGTTATCTTGGACTTGGGACTTCCCGGCAAAGACGGAATTCGGGTTCTCGAAGAACTGCGGGCCGAGCGCAATCTAACCCCGGTCTTAATCACAACAGCGCGAGATACGGTTGAAGATCGAATCAAGGGTTTGGATGCCGGAGCCGATGACTACCTGATTAAGCCATTTGACTTGGATGAACTGTTTGCCAGGGTTCGAGCCCTGTTAAGACGCTCGGCCGGCCGCGCCGAGCCTACCATTGAACGAGGGCGCTTAAGCATTAAGCCGGCCACGCACGAAGTGACTTATGACGGACGCCCGGTCTTACTTTCAAGTAAGGAATTTGCCCTTTTGCTGGCCCTGGCTGAAAGGCCCGGATTAGTTCTGTCGAGAGCGCAGCTTGAGGAGAAACTCTACAACTGGGACTCATCCATCGGCAGCAATGCCATTGAGGTGCACATTCACCACCTCAGAAAAAAGCTCAGCGAAGAATCCATCAAAACCGTACGCGGGGTCGGCTACACGCTTGAGGTCTAATCAACATGTACTCTATTCGCCATCGTTTGTTGTGGACGTTTTGCGTTGCCATGCTCTTGGCCGGCATTGCGGCAACGTATATGACGTTTATTTCTGCGCGCGGCGAGGTTGATCGCTTTCTCGATACGGAGTTGCAGCAAATTGCTGTTTCGCTGGGGATGCACGCCGGCCAAGGGGCTCCCGTCATCATGTCAAGCCCCTCGGATGAACAAGGCATCGTCATCCAAGTGCATAACCGAGCCACTCAGAAAACCCAATCATCCCAAGCAACCGATGCGTACTTTCCCATTCTGGAAAGGACGGGCTTTGCCAATGTTCTCTACGAAGGGCAGCCTTGGCGGATTTTTTGCTATATCGCCTCTGACGACATCGTTATCGTTACGGGCCAACCTACAAGTATTCGCATCCATCTAGCCTTCACCTCCGCATTGCATATTCTTCAGCCCTTGGTGCTGCTACTGCCTTTTCTCGTTATTGCCATATGGCTTTTAGTCGGCCAAGGGTTAGCCAGTTTAAGCCGAACCGCAAAAATCGTTTCGACGCGCTCTTCTACTTCGCTTGATCCCATTCCGACAAAGGCGCTTCCACGAGAAGTATTGCAATTGGTACAAGCTCTCAATGCGTTACTGGCTAAGCTCAAACAAAGTTTGGAAGCCCAGCAGCGCTTTGCCTCCGATGCTGCCCACGAGCTGCGTACTCCTTTAACGGCCTTAAAACTTCAAGTGCAGTTAGCCGAGCGCGCCAAAACGCCTCAAGCCCAGCAAAAAGCGTTTAACCGCCTGCATGCCGGCATTGACCGGGCTACCGGCCTTGTTCAGCAACTTTTGATCATTGCCCGGCTTGACCCTGATGCACACAAAAAACCCTTTGTGACCGTGCAACTTGATCTGATTATGCAAAGCGTAGTCGATGAGTTGACCGTGCTGGCACAACAGAAAAACATCACCCTTTCACTACAGACGGTTCCCGTGGCAACCTCTGGCATGGAAGATGCTCTCAAACTATTAATAACGAACCTTACCGACAATGCAATTCGCTACACTCAAGAGGGCGGACGCATTGTGTTAAGTCTATCCGTTGAAAATTCTCAAGCCTGCTTGTGCGTCAGCGACAACGGGCCCGGCATCGCCCCGCAAGAAAGAGAGCGTATCTTCGACCGTTTTTACCGGGCACTCGGAACGAAAGCACAAGGCCACGGGTTAGGGCTTGCCATCGTTAAACGAATATTGGAAATTCACCACGGCAGCATTGTTGTGCAAAACGGGCTTGACGGACGCGGTACGACTATGCGAATCAAACTTCCCTTAGCGAAGCTTTCCTAGCTTTGTTACAAATAAGGAGCGATCGAAACAACCCGCAAAACACTTATTCGTGATTTTTCTTTATCGTTTTACTAGCAAAATTCGCTTTAAGGCGTAGCCTTAATGTTGGAGATATTTCCGGAGAGTTTTAAGAAATGAAAAAAGGTCTTGTTTTAAAGTCGACCATTGTAGTTAGTGCCATTGCTGCCGCACTTGCGTTTATGCCTGTTGCCCATGCTGAGATTTCCCTGCTGTCTTCCGGCGACAATGCGCAGGTTCAAACCTTACCCGATTTCACCAAGCTCGTGGAAGAAAACGGCAAGGGGGTGGTGAATATTTCTACCATTCGAAACGCCAGAACAAAAGTCGTGACCAATCCTTTCCCGGGGCTGGATGACCGTACGGCTGAGCTTTTCCGCCGGTTTGGTTTTCCGATCGTTCCGTTCGGTCCCCAAGAGCAACGCATTCCTGAACAACGAGGCACCGGATCCGGCTTCATTATTTCCTCTGACGGTTTAATTCTTACCAATGCCCACGTAGTGGAAGGCGCCGATGAATTGCGAATCCGTTTAACGGATAACCGAGAATTCTCCGGCAAAGTGCTTGGTTTAGATAAAAAGACCGACATTGCCGTCGTTAAGATCGAAGCAAAGAATCTACCGGTTTTGAAAATCGGTTCTTCTGAAAATTTGAAGGTCGGTGAATGGGTGGCTGCTATCGGTTCACCGTTCGGCTTAGCCAATACGGTAACGGCGGGTATCGTTTCCGCCAAAAGCCGCGCGCTCCCGAGCGAAGAGTATGTTCCGTTCATCCAAACTGACGTTGCCGTCAATCCCGGCAACTCCGGCGGTCCGCTCTTTAACATGAAAGGAGAGGTCGTGGGTATTAACTCGCAGATTTTCTCCACCTCCGGCGGCTTCATGGGACTGTCGTTCTCCATCCCGATCGATTTAGCTATCCAAATCAAGGATCAGCTCATTGAAAACGGTCGCGTCATCCGCGGTAGGATCGGCGTGGGCATCCAAAGTGTCACACAAGATTTGGCCGAAGCGTTCGGCATGAAAACGCCTCGCGGCGCCGTTATCACCCAATTGGAAAAAGACCAACCCGGTGAAAAGGCAGGCTTGAAAGTGGGCGATATCGTCATTGCAATGGACGGCAAAGAGATTAAAAGTGCCAATGACCTCCCGGTACGCGTTTCTGCGACCAAACCCGGCACAAAGATTGATCTGACCGTGTTGCGCGACGGCAAGGAAAAAACCGTTACCGTTACCGTAGCCGAGACTCCGAGCGATGAGGTTACTCCGATCGATAACAAGCAAGCTCAGGGAAAATTAGGGGTTAGCGTGCGCAGTTTGACCGCCGAAGAACTCAAAGAGCTTGAGCTGCCGAACGGCTTGTTGGTAACGGATGTGAGAGGTGCAGCTGCCAAGGCCGGCTTGATGCCCCGTGACATTATCATCAGTGCTAACGGCAAATCGGTGAAAACTTCGACCGACTTAATCAATGTGGTGAAGAAAGCCGATAAAGTGGCTCTACTGGTACAACGGCAAAATTCTCGCATTTTCGTTGCCGTCGATCTTAAATAGCCCTTTAAAGGCGTCTTCATAGAGTAGAGTTCGGGGTGTTGCAACTCGATTTTGCAACACCCCGTTTTATGGAAACTTAGCGATAAACCCGGCTCGCTTTTGCTTTTAAGGCCTCATGACGAGCGAAAAGACGATCGGCTACCACTTCGCAAATCAGATTTTTATCCGCATTCGGGTTTCTGAGAATTCGGATGCCAACCCCTTCAAACGTCCCCATCATTACTTCAAGCTCTGCCAAGTCCTTGGGATCTTCAGGCGGAAATTTTCTCAAGCTTCGAAGGTGGGCCCTGGCCTTTTCATCGGCCTGTTGAAGAATCTTTGCCAACGACGGATCATGCGTTGCCTCAATAAGCATTTCCAACGACATACTCACCCGTTCCTTTTTCATGAGCGGCAATAAAATATTTCGCACATGCTTGAGCGTTTGCTCGTAACTGTCCAAGTTGCTCTGAATCGCACAAGAGTTTTTATAAAACTCTTGCATTCCTCTAGAAATAACTTCCTCGATAATGGCTAATTTGCTGGGAAAGTAGTTATAGATGTGGCCGGTACTCATCCCGAATTCGCGAGCGATATCGGTCATGCCCGTGGCATGAAAACCACGGGACATGAAACACTTTCTGGCCGCATCAATGATTTCTTCCCGACGTTGTTGCGTCAGATCTTTTCTCATTACTTCTTTGCCTCAGCTGTCGAAGAAGTCATCGTTTTCACCTCAATTTGATTCGGAGCACTTGAGGCCTGCTGCGGGTTTGCTGCCACCTCTTTATGCTCTTGCTGATCTACGGCGCCGCCTCCCAACGTCTTATACAGCGTCACCAAGCTCATTGCTCTAGCCTGTTGAGCCACTGTCAATTGGGTCTGGGCGCTGACATAGGAACGCTGCGAATCCAGCACCGTCAAGAAGCTTTCCGATCCGTGACGGTAACGGGTTTGTGCTAATTCATATGCCTTCTTCGTCGAGTCGGCCAAATCC
>DVNT01000057.1 GCA_018714185.1 Candidatus Aphodousia gallistercoris
TCCGAGCGCACAGCGACTTGAATGCAAGTCGGAATCTGCAAGGATTGGGTTATCAGCTGATAGCTCAAGGGCTGTTGTAAACCGGCCTACTGTCGGATTGCTTCGCAATTACGATAAAGCTTTCGGCTTCAGCCGAGAGTTGTTTACGACCATGTTTTGCAGGTTAAACGGCGCTTTGACATAAGCAATGTTGATTTCTTTAGGCATATCGGCGGCATAGGCCATGCCGATCATACCGGCCAAAGCCGCTGCCACGGCTAATTTCACTTTTGTTATCTCAATCTCCTTGAGGTTGTTGCATAAAATCATGGAAAATCGTTTCCGAAAGCACCCCGACGCCAGGCGTAGCCAACGTACGCGGGTAGGGCAAATCAATGCGGTAGGACTTTTGAAGCCGGCCCTGATGCAGCTTGTGAACGTGCGAGGACAACAACACGGCTTCCATCACGTCGTGCGTAACCAAAATCGTGGTCACGGGCCGCACCTCATGAATGCGGATAAATTCGCCGTAAATGCGAGAGCGCGTCAGAGCATCCAGGGCACTGAAAGCCTCATCCAAAAGCAATAAGTCGGGCTGCGGGCAAAGCGCCCTGGCTAGCCCCACCCTTTGGGCCATCCCGCCCGACAATTCCGCCGGCACGAGTTGAGCGAAGTCTTTTAAGCCCACGAGCTCAAGCACCTCATCGATTTTTTGCTCTTGCAGCGCCCGTGGATCATGCCGAACGCTAAGCCTGATGTTGTCGCGCACGTTTAGCCAAGGAAAAAGCCTCGGCTCCTGGAAAACAGTGGAAATTTTGGGCCGTTGCGAAGCAGGCTCAAAACAGATCTCTCCGCGATCGGGCGTTAAAAGGCCGGCAATTAAGCGCAGCAACGTAGTCTTGCCGCAACCGCTTTCGCCGATAATGGCGTGAATAGAAGAGGCTTCAAACGTGAGCGTCAGATCATCAACCGGACGAATCGGACGGCCATCCCGGGAAAAGGTTTTCGTTAAATGGTGGCATGCAACCGAAAACACCGTACTCTCCTAAATCACAAAATACTTGGCATAGCGACGGATGAGAGCCGACAAAATCCAGTCCATGACAACGCCGATAGCGATGATGGTGAAGATGCCGACAAAGACAACCGAGGTTTTGGAAAATTCCGAAGCTTCGCTAATCATGAAGCCCAAGCCGCTTGAGGCGGCAATGAGCTCGGCGCCCACCAAGGCGCGCCAGCTGTAGCCAAATCCCACCCTAAGTCCGGTCAAAATTCCGGGTAGCGAGGAGGGGATCGTCAAATATCGAAAGGTCTCCCAGGTCGTAAATTCGAGCGTTTGTGCCACCTCTTTGAGTTTGAGCTCTACCGATTCAATGGCCGTGAGCGCATTCAGGTAAATGGGAAAGAAACTCGAGAGGAATACAATGGCCACTTTCGGCGCTTCCTCAATGCCAAGCCACAAAATTAAGAGCGGGATTAAGGCTAACGGTGGCGTAACGCGCGCTGCCTCAATCACAAAGTAAGCCAAATTCTTTGAGCGCTGACTTTGGGAAAATAAAAAAGCGAGGCTGATTCCGATGACGCTCGACAAGGCAAAACCTGAGAGCGTACGCTTGGCACTCGAAACAATATGCTCTAAGAGATCGCCGTTACCCGCTAATTCCAAAAAGGTTTCGACAACCGAGCGGGGAGAGGGCAAAAGGATCACAGAGACACTTCCGGAAGCAGCCACCCATTGCCAAACGAAAAGAAGCAACACTGGGACGGTTGCCAGTTGCAAATAACGAGTCGCTTCAGAGTTTTTCATCTAATTGAGAATCATTTATGTTAAACGAACCGAGTATAGAGCAATTTATCAATAAAAATTCAATAAATTAGGATATAAATTTTGTAAATAAATACGTAGTGAGAATTAGTTCTAGAATGCACAAAGCCAAAATTTTTCTTGGTTTTTGGTCGGCGGCATAGAATAATGATTGCTCTCAGCTCTTATCAGGAAAAGGCAGATGAGTAATGAAAAGACTGTAAAGCACCTTTTAGATCAGGCCGGTGTTTTAGTGAAAGCCAAAGAACTCGTCAAAATCAATTACGAATCTCGTTTGGCACCGAATTTCTCGCCTATTGTCCTTTTTAATTTGCATGAAACCGACTTATCGTCTGTTATTGCCTACTTCTTGGATCCAAAGGCAGCGCACGCCCAAGGTAGCCTCTTTCTTCGTTATTTTTGCAAAGCCGTTGAAAGTCAAGAATTTTTGGATCAGAGCGGGCGCCATCCGGCGGCTGGCTTTGGCAGCTTCTCCAAGGAAACTCTGGTTAGAACGGAATATGCTGTCCAAGAGGGGCGCTACGATATTTTGCTAACAGATAACAAGCACGCCATATGCATTGAAAATAAACCGTGGGCCTCTGATGGAAATGAACAGCTTCTTCGGTATTCGCACGCTCTCAAAAAGGATTATCCCGAGTGGTTGCTCGTTTATTTGAGTACGCAAGACCCTTCCGAAGTCTCAACCGGCCAATCCGATGAAGTTTTAAGCCATACCGTCACCTTGAGTTATAGCGAACTCATTGACGTTTTCCGGGAAGCCTTACCGAAAGTGCAGGCAACAAGTGTCGCTACTTTCCTTAACTTCTTCATTGATTATCTTCGAGAAAAAATTTTAGGAGAAACCCCCATGGCAGATGAAAGCATATCCAAACTGGTTCAAGAAAATTTCATGCAAGCTAAACTCATTTCAGAAGCTTATGAACAGGTTTCTGAAGAAGCTTGGAAAAGCTTTTGCGCAAAACTCGAGGACACTTGCAAAAACAAATATAGCGAAAAGTTAGAATTCAAGTGTGCAGAGGGTATTCGAACATCAAGAAGAAGAACTCATTTCAGTTTCAAGCCGAGTAACAGGGACTGGTTTATCTGTTTTGAAAAATCAGACAGTTGCCGATTGCGTTCATTTTATTGGGGCATCACGGTCTACAGCGGCGTATCCGTCGAGGAAAGAAACCGAATCACAGAAGTACTCAACGAAGAAATGGGAAGAGAAACTTGTGCGGTTGAAAGATGGTGGCCCTGGTGGGTATGGGGACAGGAAAAAGAGGTCGTTGAGGGAACGCCTTTAACAAACTTCCCTCGCAATTTAGATCAAAAAGCTTGCATTGACATGATGTTATCCGAGGACGGCGGAGAGCTCGCTCAGATCGTTTGGCGCAATGTCGACAAAATTCTCTCTCTCATTGAGAGCGGGAAAATATAAATAAGCTTACCTCTAGTATGGGAAACCTCATAAGGAAACGGATATTTTTAGACTTTCGAGAACGGTAAACTAAAAATAACCTTTTGATTTGAAGAGGAAATATTTATAGCCTAGTGGCTTTGAGTTATCCTCCTGCAAAAGCCGTCCCGAGCTGTGAAAAATTACGCGCCAGTGGCGGCTTTTTCGCTTTGGCAAGAGAAGATTTTCGGGAATCCTTAACAGAAAGGAATTTCTCAAAAATACTATAAAACGGTACTTCTGCGATTATTTCAGCTCAAAAAGTTTCTCGAGTTCTTCAGCCGTGAGCCTTTCATCGAAGGGCACATATTCACCTTTGGAGTTTTTAAAGACGCCGTAGGGGACCGCACGGCAACCGGCACGGCGGTGCAATTTCGTATTGGTCCAGACTTTGTCTCGTACATCAACGGGAAGCGTTTCCACGGCCGGATAACGGATGCCCGGAAAATCCACATCGGTATAGTGCTTGAAGTGCTCGGCAAGAGCCGCCTCCGGATCCTTGGAAATGAGGATCGTGGTTGCCTGGGGCTCCGAATGGATATTCATAAATGAAATCGGGCAGTAGATGATCTCGATGCGGTCGGTAAAGGCTTCAAGCACCTTGTGGGCATGCCAGCAGTCGCGGCACTGGGTGTCAAAAGCCACATAAGCTTTGGGTCGACCGGCCGGTCCTTTCGTATGAATGCCCGTGGCCTCCTTTTCAAAGCTCTCCCACATCTTTTTCCCGTCCCAGATCACGGGAACCGAGGCGGGCGCTGCCGAGGCCTGAGGAATGGCTCCCGCAACCGCAAGTCCTAAGCCTGCCAAAATTGCTTGTCTTCTATTGATTGCCTTCATATAACCTCCTTGCTTTCACTTCTGTCTAGTGTACAGCAACACTCAACAATTCGTTCTTTTGCGTTTCATCAATAAAACAATTTGTCGGCACAAGCTGGACTTAAGTCAACCGAGAGTCATTAACTCTTTGAAATTTATCATTATTTAAGAGATATCGGGGATTTTCCCGATGGTTTGATAACCTTAAGTCGACTTTGAAGTTTGCTAAGCAATTTATCGTAAACTCGGGCTTCCCAGAAAAATCGATTGAGATTTCTATCTTTTTGATTTTAAAAACTTTTTACCTCACTGTGTATCCGGGAGCTATTAGTCGACAAAAATAACGAATTTCCTTTTATTTTCAGTCGCTTATCTATTTGGCAAGTACAACGCTCCTCAGTAAACTGCCACGAAACCACTTTTTTACAACTCGGACAGATCATGAAAAAAATTCTTGCTGCTTTACTCGTAGGCTCCCTCTTTGCCAATGTCGCTTGTGCGGAAAAACTGTTGGTCGGCACGGACGCGGGCTTTGCTCCTTTTGAATACAAGGACACCGAAACCAACGAAATCGTGGGTTTTGATATCGACCTGATCAAAGCGATTGCCGAAGCCGTAGGCGATGAAGTGCAAATCCAGAATATGCAATTTGCCGGTTTGATCCCCGCGCTGCAAACCAACATGGTGGACGTGGCCGCCGCTGCCATTACGATCACCGAAGAGCGCCAAAAGCAGGTGCTTTTCACCGATCCGTACTATGACGTGGGCTTAGTGATGGTCATTCAAAAGAAAAACGTCGACAAGTACAAGACCTTGGATGATATGCAGGGCAAGCGCATCTGCTCGCAAATCGGCACGACCGGTTCCATTCTCGGTAAGCAAGTGGAAGACGCTACCGTCGGCGAATACGACCAAATCGGCGAAGCCTTGATGGAATTGAAGATGGGCGGCTGCGAATCCGTTCTCGTGGATAAGACCGTAGCCAACCACTACATGCAACAGCAAAAAGACACGACGATTGCCGTAGTGCCGCACCTTTATAACCCGAAGCAAAACGGCTTTGCTGTTGCCAAGCGCAACACCGAATTGCAAGCCAAGCTCAATAAGGGCTTAAAGACCATCCGTGAAAACGGTACGTACGACAAGATCTACGAAAAGTGGTTCGGCAAACAAAACTAATTGACATCTGCGTTCTCTTATAATGCTCTCGTGCCGGTTTTCAAAGTCGGCACGAGTTTTTTCATTTCTAAAAAAGTCCTTTTTTCCTATGACCGTCGATCTGAAGCAGCTTGAGCGCCTCGCGCCCGCCTTTAAAACCCTCAGGCGTGAATTTCACGCATGGCCCGAAGCCAGCGGCAAAGAATTTCAGACTTCGGAGAAAATCGCCTCGCTGTTGCAAAGCTGGGGGCTTGAGGTGCACCGCGGGATTGCCCAAACGGGGATCGTTGCCTTTATCCGCAAAGGCACAGGGAAAAAGTGCATCGCTTTGCGCGCCGATATGGATGCGTTGCCCATTGTCGAGCAAAACCGCTTTGCCCATGCCTCGAAAAATCCGGGCCTTATGCACGCTTGCGGCCACGACGGCCACATGGCAACGCTTTTATTAGCTACGCGCTACCTCATCGAATACGGCCGCTTTGACGGCACGGTCGAGCTCATTTTCCAGCCGAGCGAAGAGCAAGACGGGGGAGCTGGCGACATGATTGCCGAGGGCATTCTGGAAAAATATCCGGCCGACTGCTACTACGCCTATCACAACTGGCCTGATGTTCCGGAAGGCAAAATCGGACTTAACCGGGCCGCGATCATGGCTAGCTGCAATTTCTTTTCTATCCGCATCGCGCCGAAAACGCCTCAGGCCTTAACCGATCCGGTCATGGTCTCGGTCATTCTTGCCCAAAGCTTGCAGGGCATTATTTCCCGCATGAAGCGTCCGATTGATCCGGCCGTGCTCTCCATTTGCTGCATCGAAACGCAAAGCAGCCCCTACGGTCATGCCGAAGCGGTTACGCTCACCGGTACCGCCCGTACCTTTAGCGAGAGCGTCACGGATTTGTTGGATAGGGAAATGCACCGGATTGCCGAACATGTTGCCTCGGCTTTTGACGCCGAAGCCCGCGTGCAATTTGTCCGACAGGTAAAACCCACCGTCAATAACGCAGCGTGTGCCGAGCGTCTTTATAAAGCAGTAAAAAGCTTATTTGGCGAAGAAAAAGTTCACGAAACCGAGCCCGTGATGCCTTCGGAAGACTTTAGTGAATTCTTGTCCCGCCGCCCCGGAGCCCTCTTTTTCGTTAGTAACGGCCACGGCAGCCATCGCGAAGAAGGCCACGGCGCCGGGCCCTGCGCCTTGCATAACCCGAGCTACGACTTTAACGATGCGTGCTTGGTGCCGGCCGCAGCCGTCTTTGCCCAAGTTGTCGAAGACTACCTGCAATAAAAGGAAACGGGCAGGTACCTGTACGATATCCGCCCGCCTCACTAAAAAACACAAGAGACTAAAGCGAACGAGCCCAAGCCGCCGGATTACCGGCATTGAGCAGTTTCGCCGCCTTGATTTTCATAGCGGGATAGGTGGCTGACAAGGCTTCGCGCGCCTCCTCGATGCCGCTGCTGCCGGAGGTCGCAAATAGAACCACCTCGGTTTTGCTCCAATCAACGCTATCCAAGAACGTGTTGACCGGCCTCGGCGCCACGCCCCACCAAATCGGGAAACCCAAAATCAGTCGGCGATAGCCTGACATGTCCGGAAAAGTTCCGGCCAAAGCCGGACGCGAAGCTGGATCTGCCATTTCTTTCGAGCTGCGGCTTTTGGAATCGTGCCAATTCAAGTCCGCCGATGTATACGGCGCTTCCGGAGCAATCTCAAAAAGGTCGGCTCCCAACGCTTCGGCAATGCGGCGTGCCACGCGTTCGGTGGTACCGCTTGCCGAAAAATAAGCAACCAATGTGTCGGACATCACAAGCTTTCCTTTAAAATTTCAACGATTTCGTCATGGTCAAGCACTTTGTAGCCGCCCTTTAAAATCAAGGTGGCTTTGGCCATGCCTTCAATCATAGAGGCATCAGCCCCTAATTGTGTCAGGTTCATCGCCAAGCCCATTTCCTGCATCCAGGACTCCATGCTGGCCAAGCCTTCTTCGGCAATTTCCTGATCATTCTTGCCCTTGGGATCCACGCCCCAAACATTTTCGGCAAAACGCACGAACTTCTTTAAGCCGTAGGGGAGGATGTGGCGGTAGTAAGGCAACGACACGGCGGCAAGCGTCATGCCGTGCGTGGCATTGGTGTAGGCGCCCGCAGCCTGTCCCAACATATGCACCATCCAGTCGGTGCTCTTACCCTTGGCCACCAGCGTATTCAGGGCCCACGTTGCCGTCCACATGATGTTGCTGCGGGCTTCGTAGTCGTTCGGGTTTTTGTTGGCAATGCGGCTAGCATGCAAGAGCGAGCGCATCAGGCCTTCGCTGATGTAGTCGCTCGTGTTGTCATCTTCGCCCGAGAAGTATTGCTCGCAAATGTGGTTAAAGATATCGTAGATACCCGCCACCATTTGGTAGTGAGGCAGCGTTAACGTATAAAGCGGATTGAGAATGGCAAAGCGAGGCATGATCTTTTCGTCGGCAAAGACGTGACCGATCTTCATCTTGGTCTTTTCATTGGTAATCACCGAGCCCGCATTCATTTCCGAGCCTGTCCCCACCATCGTGAGCACGCACCCTACCGGCAGCGTTTCGCAATCCGGTTCTTCAAAGCGGACAAAATACTTTTCCCACGGATCATCTTGGCAATTGACCGAGACGGAAACAGCCTTGGCGTAGTCGCAAACCGAACCGCCGCCCACGGCCAAAATAAAGTCGGCATGATGCGCACGGGCAATCTCGATGCCTTCGTAGAGCTTGGTCAACGTCGGATTAGGCATGACGCCGGCGATTTCAGCGACATTCTTGCCTTGGGCTTTCAAGATCGCCACGACATCGTCATAAATTCCGTTTTTCTTAATGGAACCGCCGCCGTAGACCAAAACAACGTTTTGACCGTATTTCGGCAACTCGGTATTGAGTGCCTCGAGAGACTTTTCCCCGAAATAGAGTTTGGTCGGATTGCAATACGTGAAATTTCCTAACATTGATCTGTCCTTTCAAAAAGAGGGCCGATAATTATTTCTTTTTAGATCGGCCTGATTTATCCCGATACACACTATAGGCCGGTTTACGAAGCTCGACTTACCGAAATCTTTCAAAAAATAGTCTGAAACTCTCGATTTGTTTATCGAATGCGATAATTTGCAGTGAAAAATTATCTTTTTTTATCTTTAGTCTTCACCGCATGAATTTGATAATCAAAGCATAGACTTGCCGGGATCTGAAGAACTTTAGACCTATTTGACGTCAGTCAAAACTTAAATTTGGAGGGGGGGCAAAATAAGTTTCACTTTTTACCAAACTTTAAGGTGTTAGTATGCCTTCTCAATTCCAAACAATCTCTCAAACAAGTAAAGAAAATCACTTTCATAAAAAAAGCTTAGTTCTGTGTCTTTCCGCAGCTTTACTTGGCTTCACTAACGTTTCCATTGCCGAAGATTTCAATTTCAGCAATGAAACGGTTGAAAACGGCATTCGCGTCTCTGAGGACGACACGCTAAAGGCTAACAATCTAGCTGTAACCGGAACCGGTTTCATGCCAGACCCAACAAATAGAAATGAAGGTATCTTTATCGGTAACGGAGCTTCTGCTTCTTTTTCCGGCGACTTTCTAAATGTCACTTTTACCGAAAATCCTGACCCTCAATATGAATTTGCCGGAATTCAAGTAAACGGAGATGGCTCAAACGCAACGTTTGATTCAGAAACAACAATCATTGATGTATCAGGAACAGTCACTTCTGGCAAATGGGGATTCGGCTTGTTGGTAAATGGAAGTGGTAACGCCTCTGCAACTTTTACGGGCAAGGACGTTGTCATCAAAACTGCCACCGAGGGATATACCTCTCAAACTTTGACCGTTAAGGCCGGAAATACGATCTCTTTCAATAATACTGGAAACATCGAGATCGTTAGTATAAGTGATTTTGGTGTGACTGCCGTTGATGCATACGGGTCTTTAACTTTCAATAACACCGGCGATGTTTTAATTACCGGAACAGCTGTTCCCGGTGACAAAACCATTGCTACAAATGTAGTTGGTATTCAAGGTGATGGCAATTGGAACGTCACCGAAAATGTTAATCAGTTTTCCATTGAATTAAGTGGAGCCGGTGTTGATAATGACGGTTCAAGCTATTCAACCGGAACTCGGGGAATTGATGCATTCGGTGAAGATCAAAAGATTAGTATTGAATCCAACTCTTTTAACATTTCGATGCACATATCCGAAGATGTCGTAACTGACGCTCCGGAGGGGCATACCTCAGAAGAGGCCTACGGTATTTTCCTAGAAGGGGCGACTTTATCGGTTGGAGCTAATACAACAACGAATATTAAGGTTACTGAAGGTATCGGCTCTGCTTATGGTTTAAATGTTATTGGAGGCGGTTCAGCAACTTTCCAAGGCAATACCGCCATATCTACTGAAGCCAAAAACCAAAGCATGGCCTTGGTAGTCAATGGCGATACATACGAATATGAAGACAATGATAAACATCTAATCGGACAGACACCGACCACTGTCACTTTTGAAGGTAACACCAACAACATCCAAGGCGATGTCAGCAATTCAAATTTGGGGCATATAACGTTTAGCTCTGGCAACACGGCCCTAGATGGAAACCTCACATCTGACTCAACTTCCCAAGTGGAACTGAATAAGGCAACTATCGATTTAGCCGAAGGCAATACGATTGACATTGACGGGACATTGATTAGCGACAACGGTCGTCTCGTTTTAAACGAAGCTCGAGAAGGCGCTGTACAAATCAATACGTTACAAGAAGGCAGTTCATTGCAAACGATTGCCTCTTCAGTTTTAAATGACGAACTGGGCGGCGATATTTCGAGCTTCAGCAAAGCCATTGCCGTCACCGATGGTGCCGATGGTGTAAGCCTCTTGATGAACGAAGGTCTGGTTGCCGGTCAAGTTGAGGCAACACTCAATGCCGACGGTACCGTTAATACGGAAAGTATCCATAGGCAAACCAACTCAGTCATGAGATCTGCTCTGGATTTAGCCTCGAGCACGACGTTGGCGCTTAATCGCATTTTACTGTCTGATTTGAGGCAGAGACTGGGTGACATTCGAAGTGACGGCAATACCTACGGAGTTTGGGCTCGCTACAACGGCGGTACGTTGTCCGGTAACTACGGTCTGGACAATGATTTCAACACCGTCCAAATGGGTATGGACGCTAAGTTGCCCGAAAATAATCTGCGACTCGGTGTTGCTTTCAGCTACAGCAACGGCGATGCCAGCTATGCCCGCGGCAATGCGGATATGGACGCTTATATGCTAAGCGGCTACGGGTTGTTTATGAATGAACGGGGTTTGTTTGTTGATGTTGTCGGACATTTAGGAACCGCACAAACCGATATGACGGTCGATGGCGACAAAAACGGTTCCATGGATAGCTTCGTTGCCGGATTGTCTGCCGAGACCGGGTGGCGCATCAACCTTAATCCCATGGTCTACGTAGAACCCCAAATTGAAGCCAGCTACACCTATGTTCACGGTGATGACCTGTCATTGGCAAATGCCAAGTATGAGATCGATTCAGTTAATAGTTTGATCGGTAGGGTAGGCTTTAGCGCCGGAGTCAATTGCCCGGCGAACTTTGGCAACGTCTATGTCCATGCTTCAGCCGTTCATGAATTCTTGGGCGACGCTCAAATTTCAGGTCGTATCGGTTCTACGTCCGACATTTATGAAACAAATGGCAGTGACACTTGGTTTGAGTATGGCATCGGTGCTAATTTCAACTTTACCAAGAGCACTTACGTTTATGCTGACGTCCAACGCACAAGTGGTGCTGAATTAGATGAAGACTGGAGAGCCAATCTCGGTATTCGTTATGCCTGGTAGCACATAGCCATTGATGTATGACTTAATGTAGATGGCTGGGGCGGCTAAAATCCGCCCCCTTTTTATCCTTTGCAGACTAACCCTACCAACACTTCAAACTGACTGATGAATGCGCAAATGAGCGTTGGCGGCGGCAAGGACGGTGCCTCATCTGTCGGCGGCAGAGTCGGCGTGAAGTACATGTTCTAATGCTTGCCTCATAAGTCGATTTGTTCCGACTGGAATTCCCGCTTCGCTTTATTGGCAGGCGGGAGTTTCTTTTATAGTCAACGCCAAAAATCTCAAGAAAAACCATATCGAAGCGTTAAATCCATGCCTTGACAGGTGCAGGGAGCTCGTATTTAGTCCTAAGTCCAACCATCAGGTAAACAGGCTCAAAAACACCTTGCTTAGATTACGACAATTGACGTAAAATTATTTATGCAAATTTACGTTACGAGGAATCTCGATATGGAAAATCCTTTTAAATATGGATCAGTTGTTGAGGAACCCTACTTCACAGATAGAGTCGAAGAACTAAAAACCATCAAGCAATTTCTTAATTCACCGAATCATCTGATCTTAATCAGTCCGCGCCGATTTGGGAAAACGAGCCTGATCCTCAAAGCCATTAAGGATATGAATCGTTCGTACGTTTTCGTTAACATCCAAAAGGCGGTTAGCACGTCCGATTTGGCGGCACTCATTGTCAAAGAGGCGCTAAAAAAATATCCGCTAGAGCGCATCAAATCGTTTTTAAAGCATTTCCGTATTGTTCCGACGATTTCTATAAATCCGGTGACAGACGGTATTGATTTTTCATTTGTTCCTTCAGCAGACGGCTTGTTCTTGTTAGAGGATGCACTCTCGCTGCTTGAAAGGCTCGGCAGCAATAATGATCGCCTCATTGTCGTCTTCGATGAATTCCAGGAAATCCTTCAATTTGACAAAGGAATCGACAAAAAGCTTCGCGCCATTATGCAGGAACAACAAAAAATTAATTATGTTTTCTTAGGAAGTCAGGAAAGCATGATGACCGGCATCTTTGAAAAGGCAAAGTCGCCTTTTTATCACTTTGGACAACTGATGCATCTAAAGCAAATCCCGTTCGACGATTTTAAACAATACATCGCGGCCGGCTTGCAGCCGTTAGTGAGAGAAAAATCCGAGGATCTCGCTGAAAAAATTCTCGCTATAACCGCTTGCCATCCGTACTACACGCAGCAATTGTCTGCTGTTGTTTGGGATTTGCTTTGTTATAACAAAATCGATCGCTCTGAAGACCCTGTCCGGAAAGCGTTAGCACAACTCATCTGCCTGCACGACTTGGATTACGAGCACCTTTGGAGCAGTTTCAATTTAAACGAACGGCGCATTTTGAAGGATCTAGTGATCAAGGGAAAATTAAGTACAAGAGACGGCTTTCCGGCCAGTACAACCTATAGTGCCGCCTTGCGACTGACAAAAGAAGGCTATCTTATCAAAACCGATACCTACAAAATAGAGGATCCTTTTTTCAAACATTGGATTTTAGAAAAACGCAACTAAGCTAAGCCTCTCCCTTAAAAACGAAACTCCCGTGAAATCGTCGAGACCACACGGGAGTTTCTGTTAATCAGAACCTTTTTTAGATCTTGCCCACCAAGTCAATCGAGGGCTTCAAGGTCTTTTGACCCGGCGTCCAGCGAGCCGGGCAAACTTCGCCGGGGTTTTCAGCCACGTATTGAGCGGCTTGCACCTTGCGAAGCAATTCCGCCGCATCGCGGCCGATACCGCCGTCGTGGTGCTCCATGACCACAATCTTGCCTTCCGGGTTAATCACAAAGGTGCCGCGTTCTGCCATGCCGTCGGCTTCAATGAGCACGCCGAACTGGCGGGCAATCGCCTTCGTCGGATCGCCGAGCATCGGGAACTTCACCATGCCGACCGCTTTCGAGGATTCATGCCAGGCCATGTGCGTGAAATGCGTATCGCAGCTTACGGCATAAATTTCCACGCCGAGCTTTTGAAAAGCTTCGTAGTGTTCGGCCAAGTCCTGCAATTCGGTCGGGCAAACAAAGGTAAAGTCGGCCGGATAGAAAAACACCACCGACCAATGGCCTTTGAGCGACTCATCAGTGACAGTGATAAAACTTCCGTTTTGGAACGCTTCGGTTTTGAAGGGGAGGATCGTCGTATTTAAAAGGGACATTTTCTTTTCTCCGTTATTGATAATCATTCTCGACTATCATACAGAGAAAAATAAAGTCCGTTGTAAGTAAATGCTAAAAGCTATCGCATCGATTGTTTTGCCATCGTTAGCGATCGAAAAGCTTTTTCGTCGTACCGAAAGCGTAAAAAGCCGAGAAGCCCCACAAAAGAACGGCACCCGACGTGAAGGCGGCCACGCCCGTCCAATTGCCGTCGCCGTGATACAAGAGCCCGCATACGAAAGGCCCTAAAGCTGCGAGCACATAGCCGATACCTTGGGCCAGGGTGGAAATCATCAAAAGTTCCGAGAGCGTTTTTGTTTTTTGCGCCATGAGAATCATCGCCAAGCTAAACGTGATGCCTTGGGGGATACCGGCTAAAACGCAACCCAAGTAAGAAAGCGTTCCCCCTTGAAGCCAAAAGAAGATTCCCGCCAAGAAGCTTATCGTCATAATGACGGACGCATTGCGCTCGCCCTTGACGCAAGCAATAAATTGAGCTGTGAGAATGCTGGCCGGCGCACTGACGAGCAAAAAGACGGCCGAGCCCAAGCCCGCCTTGGACGGATCAAAGCCCAACGTGGAAAGAATGCTCGGCAGCCAGGAAACGGTCGTATAAATCGTGAGCGACTGCATCCCCATCGTCAAAATGACCGCCCAAGTGAGAGGCTTTTTGAGAATGGAAAAGTCAATACCCTCCGCGCTAACCATGGCTTCGGACGCTTTCTTTTCCGATAGCCACAGCGCCAGCGGGATCAAGGCCAACACCACCCACAAGAAAAGGGGAGCGAAAAGCCCCTCGCCCCACTGAAAAAGCGGCACGGAAAAATACGCGCCGATGGAACCCGAAAAACCGATCAGACCGGTAAAAACACCCATCGTGAGCGCGATGTTATTTGGAAAGTATTTGCGAAGAACGACCGGCATGACCACATTTAATAACGCCACGCCGATGCCGATCAGGGCCGTGGCAAAGAGCATGCTCGGATAGTAAAACACCAGGCGGCCGGCTGAACCCAGCAAAATGGCGCCCAGTGCTCCAAGCACAACGCCCGTTAGCCCGAAGCGCTTCGTAAGCGCCGGCGCCACAGCACAAAATAGCCCGAAGCAGCCGATCGGCAGCGCAGACAAAAAGCCGTAGGCCGCGTAGCCGATATCAAGGGCTTTCATCATCTCGTCGGCAAGCGCTCCGATTTCGGTGATCGGACCGCGCATAACAATAACGGTAAAAAAGACAGCGGCTAAAACCGCCTTGGAAACGGGGGTGATTTTTTCTTCGCTCATAATGAAAGCAACTTTACTCCCGAACACGGTCTCTGAGTAAAAAAAATACAACGCCTAAGAATAACGTATTAGCTTGAAACGAATTTTAACTTGCACGCAGTTCTCCCACAGGTAGCTCAGTCGTTACAATTTTTCAATTGCATCTTTTGAGGAAAGGATTGTTCTATGCGTTATTCCAAAGAGCTTTTATACAAAGTCGGCCATGCTTTTTTGCGAGCCACCGGTAGCAATGAAGCTGAAGCGCGCATTGTCGCCGAACATATGGTTGAAGCCAACCTCAAAGGCCACGACAGCCACGGCGTCGGCATGATCGGCATGTACACGAACTATTTGAAAAAAGGCCAGATCAAACCTAATGCCCCTTTGGGCGTTATTAAAGACAAAGGCGCCGTTTTGCAATTTAACGGCAATCTGGGCTACGGGCAACGCATCGGCTATGAGGCCACGCACCGCGCTATTGACCGCGCCAAAGAAACCGGCATTTGCATGTACACCATTGCCCAATCCTGCCACTTGGGCCGCATCGGCACCTACGGCGAAATGGCCGCTGAGGCCGGCATGGTTTCCGTACATTTTGTAAACGTCAACGAATTCCATCCGCTGGTGGCACCCTACTGCGGCTCTGAGGCCCGCTTCGGCACCAATCCGTTTTGCGTTGCGATGCCAGCAACCGATGAATACGGGCCGTTTATTCTCGATTTCGCCACTTCCATCGTGGCCATGGGGAAAACTCGCGTCGCCATGCTTGCCCATAAAAAGTTCGACGAACCGGTCATTGTCGATCCCGAAGGGAACCTCACCAACGATCCGGGCGTAATGTGGAACGACCATCCGGGCGCTTTGCTTGCCTTTGCCAAGCACAAGGGCTCCGGCCTTTGCTTTGCCTGCGAATTGATGGCGGGCATTTTAAGCCGCGGCCATACGATTCAGCCGGGGCACCCGAGAAACGATTCGATCGTCAACAACATGACCGCTTTTGTCATCGATCCGGCGGCACTGTGCGACCTTGACTTCATGAAGTCGGAAATGGATGCGATGATTGACTACGTAAAGAGCAGCCACATGGCCGACCCGGTCAACCATCCGATTTTGATGCCGGGCGAAATCGAACGCCTTCGCAAAGAAGAGCGCTCGGCCAAGGGCGTGGAAATTGCCGATGATGAGTGGAATGTCATCAAAAAGACGTGCTTACAAGCCGGCGTTGAGCCCGGTCTGTTCGAATAATCGTCTTCCGGCATAATGCCGGCAATAAAACTTGCAGGGGCCCGCCCGATGGCGGGCCTTCGATTTGAAACTTTCTCTGCGGCTACTCATCGCGCCACGAGCTTGCCCTTTGGGTACTTAAAGGCATCGTGACCTTGCCGGGCTCGGGCCAGACCGGTCCCAAGTGCGGATTGTCATAACCGTCAAGACCTTTTTCATGCAAAAAGTCTTCGACGATCTTCAGAATCTCCCGATTATTTTTATCGGCAAAGGCTGCATGCGTGTTGCCGTAAATTTTCAAATCAGGCAGGTGCACTAGCTTTGCGTCGCCGCCACGGGCATTCACAAGTTCGACAAATTGCTTGGCGCGCTCGTAGGATACGCGCCAGACTTCGGCGTTAAAACTATCCTTATTCGGTTGCGTCTCGATGTTGTCCCCATAGATAATCAGGATCGGAATTTTCGTGAGCGCCTGCCAGTGTTGTGCCGTCACCAGGCGCGGCGCCAGCAGCTCTTTGACGAGATCCTGGGCAATTTCAAAGTCCTGCGGCTTGGCATCTTCGGGGAAAGCCACGGCACCCGGCTCAAAAGCGACAACAGCCTTCACGTGCGGCGAATGCATGGCGATTTCCCAACCGTACTGGCCCGAGTTCGAATGCGTCACCAGAATGCCGTCACCGATACTTTCAAAGAGGGCGGCACCGGTCTGACCCATAAAATGGCGGTACTCCGCCGTTACAGGTTCAGCTCCCGTATCGGGCGTTTGCTGGCGAAAGAACTGCTCAATGGCTGCCGTCGTTAGCGGAAATTGAGAACGCTCAAACAGTTTGGCGTCTTGGCCTGCCGTCCAAGGCCCGTTTCTAAAGGCCTCCCAAACGCCGCTTTCGCTTGCCGTTGTCGGAATCAGGTCGCCTTTGGCTTCAAGCGTATAGCCAGCGCGGCCTCTTCTCGGCTGATCGACGATATACACCGACCAGTCGTTTCGAGGCATCAATGCTTGAAAACCTTCCCGGCCGTCGGGCGTGGTTTCGTACGTCTTGCCGGATTGCCCGATGCCGTGCCACATCACGACAGGCAGATGGCGCGAGCGGGCCGCAATGTAGTACTGGGCGTAGCCGTGGTCGCCGTGAAAGGTTGTTCCGTCCTTGAGCGTTTGCACCGTTCCGCCGAAAGCAAAACTGCCCATCGTGCGCAATTGAATCGGCTCAGAGGAGGCGGGAGCGACGGCTTCGGCCGCATAAGCTTGAACGCCGAGTGCTAAGGCCAAAGCGGCCGTAATAGCCGTTAAAGTTCTCTTCATCATTCTCTCCTAAAAGTGAGTGTTTAGGAGAGAGTATAAAGCTTAACTATTTGTTTTTAAAATGAATTATTTTACACACGTATGAACTGAAAGTTCATAGCATTGCGGCTTTGACCGCTTTGATAAAGTGCTCAACACCCGGGCTTGACCGTTGCGAGTAAATAAAGCCGAAACGGGCAGTCATGGGCCAATCCAAAGCTGCCGAGTTAAAAAGCGGATGCACTTCGGACCAATATTTGATCGTAAGGACAATTTGGTTGAGATGTTCGGCTTCGTTAAACGCTTCCAAATTCATCGTTGGGACTTCACGCAGGTCAATCCCGGGAAAATGAGATCGCAAATAGTCAGCTGCCCGGTCGAAGTCTTCGCACACGCCGTGCTTGAGTACGAGCACCTGTTGACCGACAAGCTCCTCCAACCTTAATCGGCTTTTGCCGGACAAAGCATGCTTAAGCGGCACGACGCATCCGATAGGCACTTTTTCCAACACAAGGCCTTTGCAATCGTAGCGAGACAAAAAGGCAGGATCAAAAACGCCGGCTACCATATCGATTTCCCGGCCGAAATTAAAAAGAATTTCGTCGGCCTTTTGAAGCGTGTTTTCAAAAGGTACCAGCCGAACGTCAATATCGGGAATTTGACGATGCACGCGCGCCCACCAGTTAATAACATACTGGCCGTTGATCACGGGTGATGTGCCGATATTAATGGTTTGACTTTCAGTGCGGGCGCTGCGTCGAACCTCCTGCAAGACGCCGGCGGCGCAATCAATCAGGCGGGGAGCCGCATTAGCGAGCACCCGGCCTGCCGGCGTCAAGGTAAGCCCGGTTTTGCTGCGCTCAAATAGGGGAGCACCGATCGTTTCTTCGAAACGGTTCATCCGCTTCATCAACGCTGTCGGTGTCATGAAAAGCCGTCGGGCGGCTTTAGTAAAGCTGCCCGTATGCACGCAGGCCAGGAAAAGATCCAAATCACGATGGTACAAGACGGTATCCGGCATAGAGATCCATGCGAAAAGACTAAGAAGGAGGTTACTTTACAGTCTACAACACAATAACTGAAAAAATTTTGAAATGGGACTAAACTCTGCCCCCATTCAGAATATTACACAGTACCGTCATGATCAAGAACCTAGGCTTGGTAGTTGAAGGCGGGGGCGTACGGGCCATGTACGCTGCCGGCGTTTTAGATGTCTTGCACGAATTGCGGTTGCCGATTGCCGGCGTCATCGGCGTTTCTGCCGGGGCCGTGCACGGTGCCTCCTTTGTTTCGGGCCAAAAAGGCCGAAGCCTGCGCTTTTACAAAACCTTTTGCAGAGACGACCGATTTTTCAGCTTCAAGAACTTTTTAAAAACCGGCAACTTGGTCGACACGCAGTTCTGCTACCACGATATTCCCGAGCGGCTCGATCCCTACGATGAGGAAGCCTTTGAAAAGTCGGGGATTAACTTTTACGTCACTTGCACCGACATCGAAACCGGGCAGCCCGTGTATTTAAAGCTCACCAATCTTTTCACGCAAATTGATGCGTTGCGCGCTTCAGCTTCCCTTCCCTATGTTTCTGAGGCTGTTGAATTTGACGGGAAAAAACTGCTCGACGGCGGCTGCTCCGACCGCATTCCGGTCAAAAAATTCCAAGAGCTCGGCTATCAAAAGTGCATATTGGTGTTAACGCACCCGCGCGAGCACCGCGTCAAAGACCGCGATGCCGCCTTGGCACCGCTTTTTTACCGCAAATACCCGAATTTTTGCCGCACATTTAAGCAAAGCCCCGAACGCTACGAGCAGACTCTTCGCTACATTGACGAAGAAGAAGCCAAGGGCAACCTCTTTGTTTTCCGCCCCATGCAAACCATTTCGGTCGGCCGGCTCTCGCACAGCCCGGAAAAAATACAAATCGCTTACAACCAGGGGCGCTTGGAGACACAATTGCGTTTAACGGCCTTTCGCCGGTGGCTTAAGTCGGCGTCAGAACCCACCTCGTGATCAAAAATAGCAGGCTTTCGGGCAGCGGCTGTTGTTGAAAAACTCGACAACAATGACCGGAGGCTTTCAGCTTGACTTTGCCCCTTCCTGCATTCGCAGCTGTACCCTTGCACGATCAAAGACAAAAAATCCTTAGAAAATAAGGACATTGCCCCAATATTTTCACAAATTCATATCAAAAAGGCGTTAAAAAGTCGACATAATGAGCCTACAATAAAAATGAAAGTGTTGTTTAAGGTTTAAAGATGGGCACCAGAAAGCTTTATACCAAACAGGAAAAGCAATCTGTCCTGAGAGCGTTTCGCAAAGGGGCAATCCCGGCTGAAGTCAGCCGCAAGACCGGCCATCCTATCAATGCCGTGTTGAAGTGGCATCGCCTCTTTCTTCAAGAGGATTACTCTTGGGCTCGGCATGATGACGAGGACTATACCCTGCGCCAAAAAGCTCTGTTGCTTTTCAAAGAGGGCAAGGGGTACAAGTATGTCGCCCGCGTTCTCGGCTTGCCTGCAAGCCAAACCAAGTACTGGCAAGGCCAATACAAGGCCGGCCGTGAAAACTTTTTTGCCAAAGGATCCACGGCGCCTCGTACTTATCCTTTATCGGTTCGGCAAGCACTTGTAGAGCAATTTTTGCAAAGCAATCTCTCCAAAAAAGAATTTTGCCGCCAGGCCGGCATTGCTGTGTCCACTTTAAATATCTGGCTTTCGGCTGACAAATAAGCCTATTTTTTGCCTAATACTCTTACCGTTTACATGAACCTTCTTTCTTTATCTTAAAAATCCCTTTTAAAGTCAAAGCATTAGATTTAACTATCTGGAAATCGTATTGACCGCAATTCAATTTGCGCATTGGACAGCCTCCTCGGGCAGTCCTACACTGAATCGGAATAGAGAATGTTAGAAAGAGGACGCTTTCTTAACAACAGCCAACGGTTTTACGAGGAGACGGCAATGAAACGACGCGATTTCGGCAAACTGGGTTTGGCGGTTTCAGCATTGGCATTAGGAGGTTCTGTCATGGCAGCGCAAACGCAAACGGTTTCGTCTGAAAAGAATACGGCTTTGGATCAAATTTTGGCTCGCTTGACCGAGCGGGATATTCCACAACATGTGGGCTACGACAAGCGCATGATCGCGCTCATCACCACGGCAACGCTCACGGCTCTCGGAGCCGAAACGCTTTTAGCCGATCAAATTCGCCAAGCTTTGGCAGCTGGCATTAAGCCTTTGCAGCTGCGCGAAGCCATGTACCAAGGCTTTGCCTATGTGGGCATCGCCCGCGTAAGCGAAGCCGAAAAGGTGCTTGCCGCACAAATGAAAGCGGTGGGCTTGGGCGATCAGATTGAAGACGCAACCGTCGTAAACGACCGGGACCGCTTCGATAAAGGCTTGGCGATTCAAAAAGGTATTTTCGGCGAAGCAATCGATCAAATCCACAAGAGCGCCCGCCCGGACGAACGCTACCTCAATGTCGATCTTTTAACCGGCTATTGCTTTGGCGACACGTACACCCGCACGGGCCTGACGCTAAAAGAACGCGAACTGCTCACGTTTGTGTTTATCGCCGCGATGGGCGGCTGCGAGCCGCAGGTTAAAGCGCACGCCGGCGGCAACATCTCCGTAGGCAATACCCGAAAGATGCTCATTGACGCCTTGGTCGTCATGCTGCCTTATATCGGTTTCCCGAAGACCTTGAATGCTTTGGCCATGGTTAACGAAGCCGCTCCGGCCAAATAAACGTTGAAGTAGTCTGCGGGGCAACAGCCCCCGCAGCGAGCCTTTGCACTTGGCACAGATTTCTTAATATAAAGACGGGGAGTGATCAGGAAAATATCCTTTTGGAGCATGTTTTTTCCACTAAATCATGTATTCTTAATACAAGTATTTAAAATACATATTTAGGAGAGATTGATGACCCCTCGACAAATTGAGTTGGTTAAATCCACGGTCCCGGTATTGCGCGAACACGGCGTTGCCTTAACGACGCATTTCTATAAAAGAATGCTCGAAGGAAATCCTGAATTGCGTAATGTTTTCAACACGGCGCATCAAGCCAAAGGCGAGCAGCAAAAAGCGCTTGCCATGGCCGTGCTGGCCTATGCGGAAAACATCGAAAATCCCGCCGTGCTGATGCCGGCTGTCAAGCACATTGCAACGAAGCACTGCACGATTGACATCCGGCCTGAGCAATACGCCATTGTCGGGAGGCATCTTTTGGCATCCATTCGCGAAGTGCTCGGTGAGGCAGCTAGCGACGAGTTAGTCGATGCTTGGGCGGCGGCCTACGCGCAATTGGCCGAGATTCTGATTGGCGTTGAAAGCAAGATTTACGCGGGCCATACCGCCCGGGAAAACGCCTGGAGCGGCTGGCGGCCCTTTAAGGTCATCGAGCGACGCGAGGAAACGCCCGATACGGTGAGCTTTGAGCTAGTGCCTGCCGACGGCGGCGGCATTCCGAGCTATCTGCCCGGACAATTTATCTCCGTACGAACCTTCTTGAAAGATCGCGGCATTGTCCAGCCTCGCCAATACACCTTAAGCCGGGCAAGCGGCCTAAAACCTTCGCTTCGCATTACAGTCAAGCGCATCGATAACGGCATGGATCCGGAAGGCGCTATGTCTTCGCACTTGCACCGCTATGTGTACGATGGCAGCATTCTTGACGTATCCGCTCCCACTGGCGACTTCGTGCTCGAAGACAAAGACACACCGGTTATTCTGATCGGGGCAGGATCGGGTATGACGCCGATGGCAGCTATGCTCGGGCACTTGGCTCAAAATACGCCGCAGCGCCCGGTGGAGTTCATCGGCTGTGCGCCTGACATGCAACATGTCATTTTGGGCATGGATATTCGCGAAAATATGGCCAAACTCTCTCAGGCCAAAGCCCATCTTTTCCTGTCAAAGAGCACCGAAACGAGCCAGTGTCCGGTCGTCAAAAACGAACGTTTAACGCAAAAGGCTCTGCAAGAATTGCATTTGAATACGGCTGCCGATGTCTATCTGTGCGGTCCCGTCACTTTTATGGACAAAGTGAAGGCTTCATTGCTAGCCTTGGGTTTTGCCTCGTCGCAAATTCACACCGAGATTTTCGGTACCGGCATGATGGCCTAAAAACCGATTGCAACAAACGGCAGGCCGTCCGGTTGTTTGACCGGGCGGTTTGCATTACACTTTGTGCTTCATTGCCGATTGACTTTCTATGCACCTTAAACGCTATACCGACTTAAGCTTGCGCGTTCTTTTGTACCTGGGGTCTTACCAAGGAGCCGAGGCTGTCACCGTGCCGCATCTTGTCGAGCATTTAGGCTGCTCGTATAACCATCTCAATAAGGTCATGGCCTTCTTACGACACCAAGGCTGGGTCACGGCGACCCGCGGAAGAAAGGGCGGCTTTTTCATTGCCCCCGAGGCTTTGAAGGTAGGCTTGGGCACGCTCATCGAAACCATTGAAGGCGAGTGCTCCCTAATTAATTGCGACAAACCGGCTTGTCCTTTTAAGGAGAAAGGCTGCCCTTTGATCGGGCCGCTCGCGCAAGCCCGCCGATCCTTTTACGATACGCTTAACCAAAAAACCTTAGGTCAGGCCTTATCTCAACCGACTCAAAAACCCTAGGTGGCCTCTCTTTAAACGCCCGCCACCATCACAAAATTTATTAGATTTTCAAATAGATCCCGATAATTATTCGGTATTGGACATAACTATTTCTCCTCTCTAATATAAAAAGAAATCAAATCTTCGGAGAAAAGAATGCTCAAGAGACTCGCTTTAAGCGCCTGCTTGGCTTTCTTGGGAGCAAACGCCATGGCGCAGGATATTGAAATGATTATCGGCGAAAAAACCTTCGTTGTTTCGTTAAATGAGAACGAAGCCGCCAAAGACTTGATCGGGCAGTTGCCGCTAACCTTGACCTTTGAAAATTTCGGGCAAACAGAGCGGATTGCCTATTTGAACACGCCCTTGAAACTAGGCAATGCGCCGACCAAAACAACGCCGCAAACGGGCGACCTGACGTACTACATTCCTTGGGGCAATTTGGCCGTGTTTGTGAAGCCGTTTCGGCCTTCCGAAGACTTGGTGCCGCTAGGCAAGATGGGAGCGGAGGCCGTCGAGGCGCTCAAAGCAAGCGGCAGCCATCCCGTGACGCTCAAAGTTCGCTAGGGGAAGCGGGCGGGGAAATTTTCCCCGCCGTCTATTATTTCCGGGCGTTGACGTACTCAATCGACTCCTTGCCGGTCATGTGGTCAATATGGATTTCTACAATATTGACATAGTTGAGCGTGTCTTCAATTTCCTTATCCGCTTCTTTTTCAAAGCCCGGCGAATATTTCTCGGCCAACGCTTTAAGCGCACGGCGCTTGAGTTCCGGATCATCAACGGTACGAGCGGTGCCGAAGATCACCACGCTTCTAAAATAGGTCGTTAACTTCTCCGGTACGATGTTGTCGCTTTCAATAATGCACAAGGACACTTTCGGATGCTTTTTCATCGCTTGTGCTCGGTGACCCATCGGTGCGCCGTGGATGTAGATATTGTCGCCCTCCACGGAAAAGCTCACCGGAACGGCATAAGGATATTCTTCATCGGCAATTGCCAAGACGGCCGAAGTCGCCTTTAACAAAATAGCACGGGCCCGCTCTTCGGGCAGTTGCTGTAATCGACGCCTCATCGGGGCAAACATTGTCAAACTCCTTTGCTCAATTATCCTAGTAGTTTTAAACCGACGATGCCGGCCAAAATCAATCCGATAAAAACCAGTCTCAAAACCGAGGCGGGTTCACCGAAAAGGTACATTCCCAGCAAGGTCGTACCGACAATGCCGATACCGGTCCAGACCGCATAGGCTGTACCGACAGGCAAGGTCTTTAGGGCATGCGCCAACAAAAGAAAACTCACCATCATCAAGCTGATGGTCAGAACGGAAGGCCAGAAATGGGAAAAGCCGTGGGAATGTTTAAGCGAAATCGCCCAAGCGACTTCGAAAAGGCCGGCTAAGAACAAATAGATCCACGCCATGGGGAAAACTCCTAAAGAAAACGGGGCCGTCCCCAATGAGCGCAAGAAGTGGTCGTCCACTTGCGGGCAAGTTTATCAAAAAGAATTTGAAAAATCCTAAGCAAAAAATCGTAAAAAAGGCACCGGAAACTCCTCTCCGGTGCCTGAACCGAACAACAGCGTTTGTGTCTTAGTTCAAATATTGCTTGTAAAACGCCTCGATCTTATCAAAGGGGATGACATCCATCTGATCATACAGGTCCGTGTGGCTCGCTCCCGGGATGATCATCAATTCCTTATTGTCGCCTTTGAGTTTTTTGAAAGCGTCTTCGCTAAAGTAGCGAGAGTGTGCCTTTTCCCCGTGGATCACGAGCACGGCGCTTCGGATTTCATCGGCGTAGGTCAAAAGCGGCATGTTCATGAACGACAACGACGAGGTCTTATTCCAGCCGCCGTTCGAATTCAACGAACGCTTATGGTAGCCGCGAGGAGTCTTGTAGTACGCGTAATAGTCCTTGACAAACTGCGGGGCATCCGAGGGCAGGGGATCCACGACGCCGCCCGCCAAGGCGTAGCTGCCGTTTTTGTAGTCTTCGGTGCGCTGCGCATTCAGTTGCTTGCGAAGATCATAACGGGCATCGGCATCCATGGCGTCAAAATAGCCTCTGGCATTGACCCGGCTCATGTCGTACATGGTCGAAGCCACCGTGGCTTTGATGCGGGTGTCAATCGCTGCGGCATTCAGGGCCATGCCGCCCCAGCCGCAAATGCCTAAAATGCCGATTTTTTGAGGATCCACATCTTCGCGCGTGCTTAAATAATCCACCGCCGCACTGAAGTCTTCCGTATTGATGTCAGGGGAAGCCACGTAGCGGGGGTGGCCGCCGCTTTCACCCGTAAAGGAAGGGTCAAACGCGATCGTAAGGAAGCCGCGTTCAGCGAGCGTTTGCGCATAAAGGCCTGAAGACTGTTCCTTGACCGCTCCGAAGGGGCCGCTCACGGCAATGGCTGCCATCTTGCCCTTGGCATTTTTCGGAATATAAAGGTCAGCCGCCAAGGTGACGCCGTAACGGTTCACAAATGTCACTTTGCTGTGATTAACCTTGTCACTTTGCGGAAAAACTTTGTCCCATTCTTGAGTTAACGTTAATTCTTCTTTTTGAATCATATTCTTACTCACAGTAGAAGACGTATCGGCCGCTTGCGCCGTGCCGACACACAGAAAAGCCGCAGCAACGGCCGCACAAAGAGATTGAGCGAAAATTTTCATAACCACCTCAAATAGCAGCAGGGGATGTCACTGGACATCGCTTTCGGATGGTTCGAGTATAGATTCGATTCCTTCAAATAGCTAATACTTTGTTTTCATGTTCTTGTATAACTAATAAGCATGACAACAAACCGGTTTCAGGCAAACAGACCCTGTTCGTTCTCTAAGTATCCTACGACATTTCCAATACGGCGATATATGTAGAAAATGCCATAAAATCAAAATCTTACTAATCTCAATGCGATAAAATAAAACGGTTTTTAAAAAAAGAGGAACGCGATGCCGAAAACACTCAAACAATATGTTGTCGATGCCTTCACGAACGAAGTTTTCAAAGGCAATCCGGCAGCGGTCTGCGTGCTTGAGCAGTCCCTGCCTGATGAATTAATGCAAAAAATTGCTATCGAAAACAATCTCTCCGAAACCGCTTTCGCGGTTAAAAAAGCACCGGGCCTCTACGGCTTGCGCTGGTTTACGCCGGGCGGCGAAGTGGATTTATGCGGGCACGCCACGCTCGGCACTTCCTTTGTCATTTTGAGCTATTACGAGCCGCAGTTGCAAGAGGTTCAATTCGAAACGCAAAGCGGCGTTTTAACCGTGGTAAAAAGGGGAGACCGGTTTGAGATGCAATTCCCGGCCTACGACATGAAGCCCGTTGAAGTCTCCGATGCCATGCAAGAAGCCATCGGCAGCCGTCCTCTTGAAGCGTGGCTAGCCCGCGACTTGGTCTGCGTACTTGAAAATGAAGATGACGTCATTCACGCTAATGTGGATCTTAACAAAATCAAAGCGTTAGATGGCCTTTTAGTGCACATCACAGCCAAGGGCAGCCAATACGACTGCGTCTCGCGCAGCTATGCGCCCAAACTTTCCGTTCCGGAAGATCCGGTTTGCGGCTCCGGGCACTGTCACATCATTCCAGTCTGGCAGAAGAAAACCGGAAAAACACAATTCGTTGCCTTGCAAGCCTCCAAGCGTAGCGGCGTTTTGTACTGCCGCTTGGAAAACGACAAAGTCTATATGGCCGGTCAGGTGGTACCTTTTAGCGAAGCGACCATTCAATTGGGACGTTAGGCGAAAGCAGGCAAATCCCCGTCGTTTGAGGCGGGGAGCGGACTAAGTAAGTATCAATAGCGAAGCATGTAATACGGCTACAATTACGGTACCGACTCTTTCTAATATCAGAAACAGTGCCATGCCAACCAACAACCTGCAATTGCCTTCAGATAACCTCTTGGTTTCTTTACAAAAATATGCCTCTCGGCCAAATTACAATCCGCTCGAGAATTTCATCACAGAGGCGTTTGCGTGGCTACTTCGAAATAATTCAGACGCACTCAATGCTTTTTTAAAACTGATTGATACCAAATATCCTCTTCACTTTGACTTTGAAAATCAACGGCTTAAGCGGTGCGAAACACAATTTTATCTGGACAGCGGTATTGCCGATTTAGTACTGTTTTTCGATCCGTACGCCATTGTTGTAGAAATTAAAGTCCGGGCAGGGGGAAGACAAGAGCAGGTGGAACAATACAAAGAAAGCCTGCATCGATTAGGCTATCCAAACGTCGTGAGCGTATTTTTATCGCCGGGCTTTTCTTATCAAAGTGAAAATGCCGATGTTTGCCTTAGATGGTCGGAAGTTTATAAGGCGTTAGCCGAAGGGGCAATGGACGACAGGCGCTTAGAATTTTTGGGATTTCTAGACTCACAAGAATTAGCCCCGGGCTTGGATCTTGATTGCGCAGCCTTTGCCTACGCTCCCAAAGTGTATAGCACTTTCAATAACTTAACTGGCCTATGGAAAAGAATTGCCGGTAGGCTTAATCAGACGAACAATCATCTCTTTCCAAGATCGTTCTACCACGATGCCTGGGGACGCCAAGGTATCATGTTTAAGCGTTCCGACAGTAAAGATGCTGACTGGAATCCGGCTTTGACCATAGGCGTTTTGTATGATCCGACGGACCATGGTTATGAACCGATTACAAAAGATTGCGGATCGGTTTTCATGATGACGGTTGACATCGGGAAATCATTTTTCGAACAAATCAGAGTCTCTAGTAAATGGCAAAAATTTAAAGATGACGTCAAAAAGTCCTGCGCTGAAACTGAAGGAAAACTTGCCGGTTGGCGCTGTTTCGATTCCAAGGAATACCATCAAGAACACGGCGGACAATTCAATGAATGGCATCCTTTAGCCATCTATAAACCGGTGACGGAACTTCTGGCATTTCGTCCCAACAAACAGCTGTTTTATAACACGGACGAAATCGAAGACATTTTTGAACAAAAGACAAAATGGCTTCTTGAAACAGTGTCGGCAATGCCGAGCTTCATCGATGTACTTGATGAGTTAAATTCTGAAAATCAAAACTCAATGTAATCGACGTGTTAGAAGCAAAAAAATTAGGGGTGCTTCCCCTAATTTACCCATATAAACAACGCAACATAATAATAGTTATGTTGAATAAAATCGTTTTTTATAGGGAAAGGGCGGCAAAGGAGCTCCTCGCTTCGTGCTCGAAGCCTTAAATGAAAATTTCCCGTACCTGGTCGCTCAATGGCATCAACCGGATTAAACCGCCTCCCAAGCTACGAAACGTCGCTCGTCTTGATCGAAAACCAATGCGGCTCGAAGAACTTCGCGATGCTGCTCGGTAAGACCATAGCGATGCGAACGCATCTGTTCTTTGGCTTTATGTAGCAAAGGCTTGATGTCGGATTTATTTTTTGCGTACTTAATTTCAAAGACCCAAAGCCGACTCCCGGCGTACACCTCCAAATCGCTTCGACCTAAAGCAGAATGACTCTCTACTTTCGGCATCATGGCAGCGCCGATAAGCAAGACCTGAAGATACGCCCGACAGCTTGTTTCGTCTGTTATCGGATAGCGTTGATAGTCTATGGCTCCGAGTGCACTATTGAATTGCTCAACAACAGAGTCTAAGCTGCCCGTTTCCACAATTTCATTTAAAGAAGGGCTGCCGGGCTTTCTAATTCGCTGACCTCGAAGAAGCTCATCGGCATACAATTGCGCCATCGAGAGAGCGACTTCTTGGTTTGGATAACCCAAAATCAGATAGCCGTCATCGGTAACCTGCTTGATTGTGAAATAACCGGCTTGAGTCAGAAGAACTTCAAGACTCATTTCTCCATATTGTCGGGCGGCATCCAAGTCCGAAAGTCGGACCTCCATACTTTCTGCGTATGCTTTAGGATCCGACAAGGCATTATTGGCCAAAAATTTCATCAAAACAGTGGGCTGACCGCCGCTCGTGTACCAATAATTTCTAAACCCCATTTCCGGATGCTTTAAAAAATTCAGCACTGACCACGGGCAATAGACATGGCTACCGGCTTTTGCATCAAAAGAAAATCCATCGTAATGGCGCCTGAGTTCATCTAAAACGCCTTTTTCACTGATTTGTAAAATCTTAGCCGCATTGTCCAGATAATCAGCAAAATAGCGCTTGATCTCGGCTTCCGTATATCCCAAAAGCGTTCCGTACATTGAAATCATTGAGATATCTTCCAAGCTGTTGAACGCAGAAAAAAAACTCGTCTGACTCAATTTTGTGATGCCTGTCATAAAGAAGAATCGCAAGCACCCCTCATTGGATTTAATGGAGAGGAAGAATTCAGACATCACGGCGCGGACCCGATCGAAAAGCTCTTTTTTGTCCAAACAAGCGGTCAAGGGAGCATCGTACTCATCAACTAAAAGAACAAAGCTGCGTCTCCTTAAAGAGCTTAACCAAAGAGAAAATTGCGTAACAAAATCATCGCCTTTTTCCAACTTGGGAAAGCCCGCAGAATTCAATTTTGAGGCTGTTCTTTTGTAGAACTTCTCCTTAAACTCCTCAATCGTTGCGAATTCCTTAACCTCGGAGAAATCCAACCTAACGACATCATAGGTCTTGTCCGTCCAGCTTTTCTCGATAGCCAATCCTTGAAAATCCTCTAAACCGAATTTGAATAAAGATTCAAAGGTCGAAACCAGTAAAGACTTTCCAAAACGCCGAGGTCTAATCAAAAAATATTTGCCGCTGGGAACGGAAGCTAACCGATAGACAAGCTCGGTTTTATCCACATAAAGTTGTTGGGTTTGCCTAAGAGCTTTGAAATCGGACGTACCCAGAGGTAAGTTTTGCCACATAATTTGAGAAGATATCGTACTTAACGGGTAAAAGAATATATCCTTTCAGCGCGTTAGAAAAGCCCGGCACGACATATATGAGTGCTATTTTTGCCAAATGGTCGCCTTCGGTATAGTGTTGAAAGTCTAACTATTTGTCCCGCAATGAGGTTTAAACATGCTCGGCGCTGTTCAAGTCAAAAAAGTCGCTGCTGTCCACGATCTTTCGGGCGTTGGCCGTGTCTCCCTGATGATGGTCATCCCCATCTTATCGACCATGGGCTTTGAAGTATGCCCGCTGCCGACGGCTATTTTGTCAAACCATACCCAATATCCGACGTTTTCCTTCCTGGATTTAACCGATGAAATGATCAAAATTGTCAAAGCTTGGAAAGAGCTTAATGCCAAATTTGATACCATTTACACGGGCTATTTGGGTTCATCGCGCCAAATCCATGTCGTCCAGGATTTCATCGCCGACTTTCGTCAGAAAGATACCTTGGTTGTTGTTGACCCGGTTTTAGGGGATAACGGAAAGCTCTACGCCAATATGACTGATGAAATGGTCAAAGAAATGCATTCTTTGGCCGTACGAGCCGATGTTGTCACGCCTAATCTCACGGAGCTCTTTTATTTATTAGACCTGCCGTATAAAACTCAATGTACGGATGAGGAGATCAAAGACTATTTGAAACGGCTCTCGGACAAAGGACCGGAAATCAGCATTGTGACGGGCGTCCCGGTTTTGGGAGATACGAAAAAGACATCGGTCTATGCCTATAGCCGCTTTAACGACCAGTATTGGAAAGTGACTTGTTCGTACTTGCCAGCGCATTATCCCGGCACGGGCGACGCTTTTGCGAGCGTTGTGACCGGAGCCCTGATGCAAGGCGACAGTTTGCCGCTTGCCTTGGATCGGGCGACGCAATTTATTTTGCAAGCGATTCGGGCAACCTTCGGCTATCGCTACGACAGTCGCGAAGGGATTTTGTTAGAGAAGGTTCTGCCTAACCTGAATCTGCCGATTCAAAGCTGCAGCTACGAATTGATCTAAAGACAAAGGCGGTTTTCCCTTCGGGCTATGCTTTCTCCAGCATTTTCCGAATCCAACGGGAGCCGCCTAATTGTTTGAGTTTCAAGGCCTCACGTTCGGTCAATCGAATACCGACATATTTTGTACGATCTTCCCCTACCAAGGCTTTTCTTCCCGCGCCGACACGAGCCCCGCCCCACTGAGGCCGGCTCTCGCACGAGGCGTCCCCCTCTATGGGAGAGTTCTCCGGCACTTCACTCTTTGTGTTTTCCTTGGGTTGTTCATTTTGAAGATCCATTGCGTTTCTCAATTTCTATATTTGAATTATATTTAATATTTTTCAAAAAATCAAATTTTTTTATTTCTCCCCTACCCGATCCATTTTTTAGTCTGAATTAATATTGATTTCAATAAACAACGCCCTTCCGATACGGGAGTTTTCTTAGACTGCCATTCGCTTCATACCGAATTATTTCTTCAAAAATCGTGTAAAAAACATTCCTTGCTCGCTCCAGCGTGTTTTCTTCCCAATAGCATGTACCGCCAACGGGAGGCGGAAAAGCATCCGTCAATAGAATTTCCCCGATAAACTCTCGGTTTCCATATGCCGTATAGCCTCGGTCTTTTTCCCAAGTAGCCTTGCACTCGACTCCTTGGAAGATGCCTGTCACTTGAACTTTTGTTGCGTGAGTCATAAAAAAATCCTTTGAAACGGAATTACGAGATTTCTTGAAAATTATCGTTGGATGATTTGCCTTGTTTCATCGTCTTCTTGCGACTCGGAGTCAAAGTCTCCATTAACTATTTTGTATAGCAAGCACGACAATAAAAATCGGATTGCTTCATTTTTCGTAGTGAAATTGAACATATTTTCCCCACCATTAAGGCGCTAGGCTTTGCCATTGGAATCCATTATCCGAACTCATGCTTCAAAATTTGAAAGATAATCAAAGCAATCCGGTTAGATCCTTAACCGGCAGAGATTTCAAAGTCGTCGAAGAATGATTCAACGATACAATCCGGAAAATTTCTGCTACTAATCGGTACCGTAAACTCCGGCAGTTATTGCTTTTGCACGCCTCTGTCTAAAGAGAATAACAAAGTCCGGTCGTTCAAAGAGAAACAAACCGGACTTGACGCAAAGGGCTTTAGAGTTTGATCACACGAGCCACATCATTGGCAAAAGCCTTGGGTCCTTGGGAACTTAAAATACCGTACAAACGCATAGCCGTGAGATTAGACAAGACATAGTTTCTAAAAGCGTTGAAGGTTGCTTCATCGCTAATGTTGTATTGTTCTTGCGCCAACTTTTTCAAGGCCTGCACGGACCATTGGCAAGCTGAAGACGATATCACCCAGTCATGGTCAGCCAAGTGGACAACGTAACCTTCCATACGACGAGGCAATGGAAGAGTCTCTTGATTTGAGGCCAATAAACCTCGTTTCACGGGATCAACACCGGCAATAATGCTTGCTGCCTTCAACCAACCGACGACAAGTGCTTCACCTTGCTTGGAAGAAGGATGCTCATGAGCGCAGGCTTGAGCCACAACTAACGACGGTTTGACACCGCGTTTTATCGATTCAGCAATACTTAAAACATGATGTTCGCCTGTGCCCGCCAAAGTTTTTTCAACACGGCAAGATCGATCCTTTTCCCATTGGAAAACCCAAGGTTTATGCAAATCGTGCAAAATTTCTCCGCCCACAGCGTCATCCCAATCCAGTTCAAGATTATTGATTAGGCAATAATTCTCATAAAGAGCCTGGGCAGAGACAACATTCAAAGCGGTGTGCGTAGCCAAACCGCCCGGATAAGCGTGGTGAGAACCGTAACCGGATCCCGGCGCACTCCAAAAAGGCTGAGGCGACTGCGTTTTATTTCGAATACGAGGAAAAACGGATTTTGCATCGGCCGCAATCAAATTTTCATTTTTTAAAGCGGATAAGATGGATGCCTCGTTTCCTTGAGCAATGGTAGGCGCCGGATTATCCAGGATGGACAAAATCAATTTACGTAAAGACGTGTCCTTGATTTTATTGGCCGCGCTCGCAATTGTTTTGTGGGCCGATTGCACTACGTCACTATTTTTTGCCATGTCCACCTCTGACATGGACAACACCTCTTTAATAGTGCGACAGGATTTAGGAGCGGCTGCCGCCGCTGCGATCGGCGTCATCGCGGCAGCGGCCACGGAAATTCCCAGTAAAGTACTTCCTTGGAGAAAATTTCGACGAGAAAATGTACTCATAATGTCCTCAACACAATAACGAGAAAGGTTGCCTGATCGGCAACCCTATTGTGCAAGAACCAGATTTCCGTACGGTAACTGTTACATAAAGTTTTGATGACAGCTTCACCGCAATTGCAAAAGCCCGACCTTAACGGCGGGGAAAATGGCAAAAATCGCTCCCAACCCTAAAGTCCAAAGTGCAATCTGCGCCTCTTGCCACCCCACGGACGGACTCATGGCGATCCCTGTATCATTGCCGATAACACCGGCAGCGATACTCGATAGTCCGTAGCCGCCCAACATACCGAAAATAATTCCCGAAACGACAACTGACATAATCAAAAGCCAGACCACCTGTACCACGTACTTTCTAGGAGCGCCCATGGTTCGAAGTTGCAGTAACTGCGGCTTTCTCAATTCACTCAAAATAAATCCCGTGATCAGTACCGCCAAAAGAGAAATCAAAACCGAACTGGCGCCAAACCATTCAAAAGCCACCATCGCGGAGTCCAGTGTTGCATAGAGTTCAACCAAAACCTCTCCGGTAAAAATCGCCATTAAATTAATCGACCGGCCCGTTTGATCTTTAGCGGATGCACTCGAGAGCGCTTGGCGAATTTTATAAGCATCGGAAATGGAAACCGGTTTAACCGCGATAGCCGAAAACCCCGGCAATTGATCAAATTGAGAATTTTTCAACCAAAGTTCAAGCTCGGCGGGATCCGTGTGCCCGCCTTTTTCATGCATTGCCCAAATCGATTCTATCGGCACTAATACCGACCGATCCCAAGGTGTACCCGTTTCTGGCAAAATGCCCACCACTTCAAAACCGTTTTCATGCTGATGACCGATGCCGGCAATTCTTCCGTGATGAGGATAAACGACTTCTCCAATTTTAAGCCCTGAACGAATACCTACGACCGCCTCGTGCCGGTTATTGAACACCCGCCCCTCTTTCATCGTTCTTGTTTGCCCCAACGTGACAAAAGAACGCGTTGTTCCTACCAGCGGATTTTCACCCACTCGGTCTCCGAATGCCAATGGCGCGCACCACTTCACTGCCTTTTTGCCGTTTAAAAGCTTCATCGCCGAAGCCGGCGTAAGCGAAATCATCTCCTCTCTCAAGTAAACCGTCGAAAGCAGCAAGGAAGTGCGACTGCCCTTGGCTCCGACTAAAATATCAAACTGCTCTGCTGCTTTGGCACTGGATGATTTAATCATTCTCTCGGTTTGGCCGATCGCCATCGCAATGGACAAGGCCAGAGCCAAAATAAAGGCTAGCGAAACCAGTATTTTCGAAGATTGTCGAAATTCATTTTTCAAAAACAGCAACACATTCATAGTCCGTCCCCTCGAATCGTTCCGTTTTCAATCGTTAAAACACGTTCAAAACGGTTTAACATTTGACAATCATGTGTCACCACCAATAGTGTCGCTTTTAGATCGGCGGCAGCTTGCGTTAACGCATCCATCACCTGCAAAGCATTGTGATAATCAAGACTGGCCGTCGGTTCATCGGCCAAAATAACTTTGGGAGAGGTCATCAAAACGCGCACCAGCGCCGTTCGCTGCATCTCCCCCCTCGATAATAATGAGGCTTGGGTTTGAGCCGGAACGCCGTATGTATCAAGCAGTTCGATGGCACGCTTTCGGTCTTTCGCGCTGATCCGCCCCCTAAAAGTCAGTGGCAACAAAACGTTTTCCAATGCACTCAAAGCGCCGAATAGACGAAAATCTTGAAATAAAAAACCGCAATACCTTCCTCTCCAATCATCCCGTTCTGCATCGCCTAATTGACTTAAAACAACCTCGCCCCAAGAAACGCTACCGGATTGAGGCGTGACAATCCCGCTGATTAATTTCAAAAATGTGGATTTCCCGCTACCGGAAGTTCCTTTTAAACCGACAAACTCTCCGGAAGCAATTTTCAAACGTTCGAGATTTAAAATCGTTCTAAACGACGCTCCGTCCCGAACCCTGTACTGTAAACCGAGCACCGTCAAATCCAATGCGTCATCCGTCATTTCATAACCTCAAAGGTGGCATCGACTAAACGCACCAAGCTGACAAATCCCGTTTCAGGGTCTGTTTTGCTTCCCAATTGCATTTTTCCCTTCACGACAATCGGCCGATTGGCTTGAACGAACGGTTGTTTCTTACTGAGATAAACAACAATGATGTTGTCGGGCCAATCTTGATCGCTATTGCAAAACGGACAAAGGCTCACGGGTTCGCGCGTCATGACTAAAAAGTCCGCTTCAGGTTTTAAAGGCGGAGCCATGAAGCCTTGCACGGAGACGATCTTATCGGCAAGCGACTTTAATTTGGCACTAAACTGCAATCCTAAAATCGGATTGCCCTCATACATTTCATCGAACCCGATTGACATCACCGGGGAAGCCTTAACCGCCTCAGTCAAAGGCAGGAGAAAAAACAATGAGCCGAGAAAAAAAGCGCGTCTTTTCATGAATACTCCGATAGCTGACATGCCGACGACTAAGCAATAATCGTCGGCATGTGCATTCAGGTTAATGTGAAGCGAAGCGTTAACGACCCAAAGCAAGGGCTTCGGCCATCACGCGGAAGATTTCGGTGGAATTCATGAATCCATGAATTTGATCCGCGTTGGGACCGCGAGCCGTTACGACCAAGTCATCGACCGTGTGAACGCCTTGGCTTTCGTTGCGCGGCAAGTTGCCCTCGACGAAATGGGCACTGGGCATGTCTTTATATTGGGCATTGGCCACATATTGACCCTTTTCGTTTTGAACAGCGGGGTTAAAGGTCGCGTCAGGGAAAGAGCGGTACGTTTCGTAGTAATCCGGATGGGCGCCGAAGAACACGGCCAAACGTTTGCTCGGGTTAAAGTCGTCCGGGAAACCGTCTTTGTCCTTGTCTTCGTAATTGGGATAACCCGCGTTGGCATAAACACCCACCTTTTCGCGCCAATCATTGCCCGGCTTGTTGTCATCAACGGTACCGGCCACCGAGATCGAGTGCGTGTGGTCGCCGGTGACGATCAAGAGTGTGTCAGGATGCTCGTCACAGTACTTTTGAGCCGCTTCGACGACTTTATCGAAGGCGATCGTATCGCCAACGGAACGAGCCCAGTCCAACGGATGGGAGTACTTGTCCACTAGGCCGGCTTCCAACATAAGAAAGAAACCGTCCTTATTTTTTTCCAGTACTTTCACAGCGGCATGGAAGGAATCGGTCAAATCAGGCTGGTTCGGGAACTTCTTAACCGTATTGCCTTTCCATTGGTGACGGTCAATCCAACCGTCCATGTTTCCGGTGTGGAAAAGACCGAGCAGTTTGTCACTGCCAGCGGCTTTATCAACCAAAGCGGTGCGATCCGTTACAAGCGTATAACCGGCTTGAGTGAATTTTTCAATGTAGTTGATATCGTCTTTGCGCTTGGATCCGGGGGTGGATTGAGGTAAGAAATAGGCCGAACCGCCGCCCAAAATCACCTCGGGTTGAACGTTGTAGAACATTCCGACGATATCGGCCTTATCAGAACGCTTGCGGGTATGGGCCACCACGGAAGCCGGCGTGGCATCTTCAATTTCGGCATCGCTGACAACGCCCACAGCCATCTTGGTCTTACGGCGAATAAGCTCGGCAATCGTTTCTTGTTTCGGATCGTCCTGGCTGGCCTTGGTGCGGTCGGCGTACACCCCTAAAGCATTGACGCTGGATTTGTGGCCGGTCATATAAGCCGAGGCCGTATTGGCGCTATCGGCAGCGATTGTATCAACCGAGCTCGTGCCCAACAAAGCCATATGCGGCATGTTGTCCATGGCCAAGGGCGCGTTATACATTCCATTGGTTACCCCCTTGGACAAGATTCGCGCGGCGGTACGGTGTCCTACCGACAAACCGTCGGCCAACAACAAGATCACATTTTTGGCCTTGGGTTTATCAGCGGTGGTATAGACATCCCACTTCACCGTCTTAGTGCCGTTCGCAGCCTTTACGGTCACCGTGTATTGGCCCGGATTTTTAATTTCCGTTCCGCGAATAAACAAGGCAGAGGCATTCACGCCTTCTTCTTTTTCCAACCAAACCTCTTTGCCGGAGAGTGTCTGATTGAAGTTCTTGCCATTGATTTCAATCGTCACTTTATCGAGTGCGGTTACATCGTCGAGCTCGACTTTAAAGTCAAAACGCGCGTTTGTCATGAAACGCGCGTGATCGACCGGATAAATTTCAATGGCTTGAGCGCTCATTGCGGCGAAGGCACAGGCAATGGATGCCACAATCTTTTTAGAGTTCATCGTCGGGTCCTTTATAAAAAGAATTTCACTGGCGTGAAATTGGATGAATTGCCGCCAGTATAGAAACCGAGTGTGAGCTTTCAATTACAGGTTGTTCTCATTTAGATGACAATTGCCATCAGAGCGCAACGGGCCTTATTTGACAATACGATGACAAAACGAAAGAGGTGGACATTCAAACGAGACAAAACGGCAATGCACCGGCCCTAAAGAAAAGAAATCCCGACAAAACAAGCAGTTTGTTGCACAGCCGATACCTATCGCTTTCCCCTAGTTCTTTGCTTTTACCCGTTCGGACACTTACTGATTGCGCATTGAATCTGATAACCTTGAGGATCGAACATTAAAAACAAAACCTCCCGACTGCCGCCCTCTCATTTTGTTGACCGCTGACGGCGCAACGAAAGGCCGATTATGAAAAATTTCTTCGTCTACTTAGTCTCTCTGGGCCATATGTGCGTGGACTTGCCTCCGGGGGCTTTGCCGGCGGTCTTGCCCTTTTTCGTCCTCTATAACGGTTTAAGCTACACCGAAGTAGCCGGCCTCATGTTTGCCTCGTCGTTTCTGTCATCGATCGTACAGCCGCTTTTCGGCTATTGGGCCGACAAAAGTTCGCGCGAATGGTACATGGCTTTGGGCATTGCCATGAGCGGCGTGGGACTGGGGATCTCGGGCTTTTTCCATAACTACTGGCTTATCTTTGCCGGCATCACGCTCATGGGCTTGGGGTGCTCCTTTTTCCACCCGGAAGCCGCTCGCATTGTCAACCGCACATCGGGCGAACACCGCGCCACCGGCATGGGCATTTTCTCGGTGGGCGGCAACGCCGGCTTCGGCATCGGCCCCATCATTGCAGCGGCCGCGTTAACCGCATGGGGTAGCGGCGGCACCGCTATTTTTGCCATCTTCGGTTTAGTCATGGCGGCCATTATGCTCTGGGCGGTTCCCCGGGCGCTTTCTTACACCAAAACCATTGAAGAAAAGCTCGTAAAAACCGGCAAAAAAGTCTTGCAGCAAGGACGCAACGACTGGAATGCGTTCGGCCGTTTAACGATCGTGATTTTTTGCCGCAGCGTAGCCAATACCAGTATTTTGGCTTTCCTTCCCCTTTATTGCATTCACCGCTTCGACATCTCGGAAGCGGCGGCAAGCACGCTGCTTGCTTTCTTGGCAATAGCCGGCGCCTTTACCACGCTCGCTGGCGGCTGGCTCACCGACCGTTTAGGCCTTATCCGTGCCTGCAAATACGGCTACGTTTTAATGGGGCCGGCCTTTGCACTGCTCCTTTTTGCACCGTCGGTTTGGTGGATTTATCCCATCATTGCCCTCATTAGCTTTACGCTCAACGGCACCTATTCGGCCTTTGTCGTACTGGGGCAAACGTACCTTTCGAAAAATATCGGCTTTGCTTCGGGCGTAACGCTCGGTCTTTCTTCGAGCATCGGCGGCATCATCACGCCGCTACTCGGCAAGCTTGCCGATATCTACGGCCTGGAACTTGTCATCTGGATTTTGGCAGGCATCGGCATTTTGTGCATGATCGGCGCTTTCTTGCTGCCTGACCCGGAAAAAACGGGCGAGCCGGAAAATATCGAAGCCGCCAAAGCCTGATAAGGAGAAGCGGCTTGAACGTTTTCAACGGACGGCGCGCAAAGCGCCTGGTCTTATCCCTTCTGGCAACGGGCTTGGCCCTTGCGGCCGGCTGCACGGCGGTGCACTCCTCGCCCGCAGCCGATCGCGTCATGCCTTTAGGACAAACCTCCTTTGAGCAATATGTCCAAGAAACGACCGACTGGATTGCCAAACACCGGCATTTTGTGACCGAAAACCCGGCCGAGGAACTTGCCTTTCAGCTGCCCTTTGAGATTAGACCGGCGCATCCCAACGGCAAAGGGATTTTGCTGATTCACGGCTTTACCGACTCCCCGTTTAATTTCAGGGATCTGGGTGAATACTTCGCCCGCCACGGCTACCTCGTGCACGCCGTTATCTTACCCGGCCACGGCACCAAGCCCGAAGACATGCTTTACGCCCGTTACGAAGACTGGAAGCGCGTGGTTGCCGAACAAACGGCCATCCTAACCAAAGAAGTCGATGAGGTCTATTTGGCGGGCTTTTCCACGGGCGGCAATTTAGCCATTCACGAAGCCTACCGCAACGATGCTGTGGACGGACTCTTACTTTTTTCGCCGGCGCCTGCCATTCGCACGAGTTTAGTGAGGCTTGTCCCCCTTGTCTCGCTTTTTACGGATTGGCTAAAAAAACCGGATGAAAAAACCGCCGACGTGATGCCGCAGCGCTACCGCAATGCGCCGCTTCCGGCGCTGCAGGCCTTTGCCTACTCGATGGACGAAAGTTACGACGACGTGGCTTCCCGCCCTTACGCCAAGCCTGTGCTCGCGTTTCTAGCTGAAAACGATTCGATTGTGGATACGCAAAAACTGTTGGCGCTTTTTCAAAAGCAATTTACGAGCCCGGATTCGCGCTTTATCTGGTACGGCACTCAATTGCCTGAAAGCGTAGACGCCTCGGATGCGAGAATCACGGTACGAACCGACTATCTGCCCCGGGAGCACATTCGCAGCTTCTCGCACTTGGGGCTCGTGTTTTCACCGGAGAATCCTTGGTACGGGTGCAACGGGAAAAACCGTTTTTGCCTACGAGGCCAAAGCGATGAGAACCGAGAAAAGTGTCATAAAGGCGAAGACCTTTGGTACGGCTCCTGGCGGGAGGACCGGGACAACCACCCGTACGCCCGACTTTCCTTTAATCCGTACTTTGACTGGCAGGCCGGGCTGATCGTGAATGTTCTCAACCGCCTATAGTTTTAGCTGCGAATCTTGTAGCCTTTATTAATCAGGTAAGCGCAAAAGAGAACGCAGGCCGCCGCAAAGGGCACAGCGACAAGTAAAGACACCCGGGGGTCGGACTCAAAGTGGCCGATAAAGCCGCCTCTAAAGCCGTCGATTAGATAAAAAAGCGGATTGATGCGGGCGATGTCCTGCCAAATGCCGGGCAAGGACTCGGTGGAATAAAAAACGCCGGCCAAAAACGTGAGCGGCATAATGAAAAAGTTTTGGATCACGCCCATTTCTTCATAGCGGTCGGCCCAAATGGCAGCCACCAACCCCAAAGAGGCCATCACCGTGGAGCCGATGGCCGCAAAAACGGCAATCCAGCCCAAATGGGCCACGTCCACCGGAGCAACGAGCGCCGTAGCGATGAGCACGCAGGCGCCCACAATGAGCCCGCGCAAAACCGACGAAAGGATATAGGCGCCGGCAATCAAGCCGCCCGTCATGGGAGGCATCAAAATAAAAGCGAGCGTTCCGGAGATTTTTGACTGGACAAACGATGACGAAACATTGGCAAAGGCGTTTTGCAGCACGGCCATCATCACGAGCCCCGGTACCAAAAATTGCAAGTAATCGGTGCTGCCCGGCATGGTAACGCGCGAGCCCACGGCGGCACTGAAAACCACGAGATACAAAAGCGACGAAATCACCGGGGCGGCAATCGTGTGAAAGGCCACCTTGCGAAAACGGACGATTTCCTTTTTCAAAAGCGTCAAAAAGGCGACTTTGGAATCAAAAGCAAGCGCTTGCATAGTCTGAATCAAGAATTTTTCAAAATATCGACGAACACATCTTCCAGATCGGCCTGCCCGGTCACGATCCCTTGGACCGTGAGACCGTTGGCCTTGATGGCGGCAAAGATTTCAATCAAATCGGCACTATCGGTATAAGTTAGCGTGAAGGACGTCCCCTCATCTTTGAGAAGCTTGGGCAGCAGCGAAGCAGGCAAAGTGCCTTGATCCAAGCGAAATCGCACCGTATTTTGCCGGTAGGCTGACAAAAGGCTTTGCGTTTGCCCCATGGTGACCACTCGCCCGTGATTGACAATGGCAACCCGGGAGCACAAGTTTTGCGCTTCCTGCAAATAGTGTGTTGTCAGGATTACGGTGTGGCCTTTGCGGTGCAGCTCGCCCACAAAGTCCCAAAGCCTGCGGCGAAGTTCCACGTCAACGCCGGCCGTGGGCTCATCAAGCACGATAACGGGCGGCCGGTGCACCAGTGCCTGGGTAATCAAAAGGCGCCGCTTCATGCCGCCCGACAAAAGCCTCGCCGGCGTAAGAGCTTTTTCCTCCAAGCCCAAAGCCTCAAGCATCGTATCGATCCAAGCTTCATTATGACGGATTCCGTAGTAGCCCGACTGAAATAAAAGCGTTTCACGCACCGTAATGAAGGGGTCGCAGACTACCTCCTGCGGTACGATGCCAAGCTGCATGGCGCAGCGCTCGCGCTCTCGGTCCAAGTCCGCTCCGAAAATTTTCACGGAGCCGGCGCTTTTACTCACTAGCCCGGCCAGGATATTAATGAGCGTACTTTTACCGGCGCCATTTGGGCCCAGCAGGGCAAAAAATTCCCCCTCCCCGACCGAAAGATCGATGCCTTTTAAGGCTTCAAAGCCGTTGGGGTAGGTTTTCTTTAATCCCTTAATGTCCAATGCGAGAACGTCAGCCATGGTGCTCCTATTGCAATCGGTAAGTAATCGGCACGTCAATCACGGCGGCGCGATCCGCGCCGGTCTTAAGGTTATCCAGGTGCCGGGCAGCCGCCAGCGTCGCACGCCTAAAGAGCGCATTGCCGCCCTCTTTGAGGCTATAGCCCACGACAACGCCTGCGTCATTGACACGCACCTGCAACACCGTCGTGCCTTCCAAGCCGATATCGCGGGCACGCTTGGGGTACTGCTTATGCCGTTCAATCACGTCGATAATCACGGCAAGCGCTTGGTTCATGGCGTCGACATTAGCGGCCGACCCCACGCCGCGCGGGGCCTCGCGGGCGCTGCCGATACTCGCTTTTTGAGGAGCAGCCTTAGGCGCCGGCTTTTTCTCGGGCTTCGGCTCAGGCTTGACCTCGGGCTTGGGCGGCACAGGCTTTTCCTCGGGCACTTCGATTGTTACGGCCCAGGAACTAACGGGCAAAGTCATCAATCGCCACTCTTTTTCCTTGATAAAAGGCTTGGTTTGCGTCGTCTCATCGACTTTAGGGATTTCCGGCAGTTGGACGGCGGCCTTTTGGGCGACAAGCAGGCGCTCCTCCAGCGGCGAAAGCATGATGCCCACCGCTGCGCAAAAAATGAGCAGGGTCGTTGTTCGCGCCGAGCGCGTGGCCGTTCGGTCTTCAGGGCCGGCCAACACTTTAAACGACAGTTCGCCACGTGTTTTCATCATGGATTGACCTGTGTGCTAATCACAAAACGGCCTTCATTCTTTTCCCGGGCGAGATCCACGAGAGGGACGAATTTCTCAAAGGGGGCTTCGCCTGCCATATGAATATTCAAGACCGTGTTCTTGCGAGCCAAAAGAGCCGCTTCGATGCCCGCCAAATCCACCGGTTTTTCGTTAAGCAGATACCGGCCGTCGGCCATCACGTAAACGCTTAACTGCCGGTCGGAGCGTTCGACCTTGGCCGTACGGCTTTCGGGCAAAACGATTTCAAGCACCGGGCGCGAAAAACTCATCGTCACCACAAAGAAGATAATGAGCATGAAAAGACAGTCGATTAACGGCGTCAAGTCAATTTGGGGCTCTTCATCCAAGGGCGACATTCCGGGGGGCATAGAAGCACTCATCACAGGCCTCCCTTTTCTTCATCATCGCTTACGCCCGGCTTGGCGGGCTTTTTCAAGTGCTGGCACACTTCAAGCGCGCGGTAGCTATGTTCGACGGCTTCAATGTGAAAGCCGCGGAATTTGAGCATCAAGGCGTAATAGACCATCAGGGTCGGAATGGCGATGCACAGGCCCATGACCGTCGTGATAAGCGCCTGCCAAATGCCGCTTGCGAGCACTTCGCTTGAGGGCACTTCGGTGGTTGCAAGCGACTGGAAAACCGCCACCATGCCGAAAACCGTCCCCAAAAGTCCCAACAAGGGCGAGACGACACTGATTAAGCGAAGCCAACACAGGCAATTCGTTACACGCTTGAAATTGCGGTGAAAGAGGTAGGCAACTTCGGCCCGGATATCGTCCGAGTGCGAGCCGTGCGTTACCACAATGTCATAGATGATGCGAATGAGCGGATTGGCGTTTTTGCGATCGATGTTTCTCAAGCACCGGTCCTTGCCGTGCTCCAAATCCAAGAAGTCGCGGCGAAAGTGGCGCCACACATTGGTCAAATAGATAATGAGCCATACCGAGAGATAAATGGCAAAAAGCCCGACAAAAATCAGCGCGACACCGGCCGGGCCGATTAATGCATAGATTTCACTGATATTGTCCATGGATTATTCTCCGAATGCATCCTTAAAAATCTTGACAACGTTTTCCAAATCCAAGCGGTCCGGATGCAAAGCTGCTTTTTCGCGGCGGGCCCGGCTTTCCGGCGTTTCCCGGTAGCCCGGCGTCTTTTTCATTGCTTCGATC
>DVNT01000058.1 GCA_018714185.1 Candidatus Aphodousia gallistercoris
GGCTGGTCGTCCTTCGCGCGTAAGGTTTCGCGCAAAAGCCTGTGGAGCGGGTGTAAGACCGGGCAATCCCGGCGGTCTGCGAAGAAGCAGGAAGCCTCGTCCAAGCGTGAGCTTGGGCGGGGAGCAGTCACATCCTGAAGAATGGATTCTTTCGTTACTTTCAGCTTTGGCGCCGCCTTTTCGACATATTCACAAAACGCGCTTTCAATTTCCGCTTCCGTAAATCCGAGTAATTGGGAGAAACGGGACTCCAAGGAAAGGTTTTTGAATCGATTTGGAAATGAAAATACATGAGTGATGCCGGTCACAAAAAGAAATCGGAATCGATTTTCAAAATGCTCTAAGAGGGCAAAAAATTGTTTGAAACACGATTGCTTATATTCGGTAAGGGCGATGTCCGTTGTCAGTGCCGTAAGCGGTGTATCGTATTCATCAATGAGAAGGACCAATGAGTGAGGCTTTAGCCTCGCAAGCCAGTGCTCAAATGGACAAATCCAGGAACTGTTGGCCTTGTTGTCAAGATAAGAAAAGCCCGCGGAGATAAGTGACGACAGTAAAAGACTCTTGAAAGCCTTTTCAAATTGATCAACAGATCGTGTATTTTTTAGTCCTGAGAAATCCAAATGCACAACCGGATAAGTGCGGTCTTTCCAGCGAGCAGCCAATGCCAATCCTTCAAATGCCTCGGCTCCCTCGCAAAAGAGAGTTTTTAAGGTTGAGATCAGCAGACTCTTTCCAAAGCGACGGGGTCGTATCAAAAAATATTGTCCGGTTTGTCCGGCGAGCTCGGCAATGATTGATGTTTTATCGATGAGGATTTCGTTGCTGCAGCGCAGCGTACGAAAGTCTGAAGTGCCTAAGGGCAATGGTTGTAGTGTCAATGGCTTTTCCGCTTGAGCTTATCTCCCGTTTATAGCACAAAAAATGCGGGTATCAAGATAGTTGCAATACCTAATGTCTCGATGATAGAGGAAGGGAAACCGCCAATGAGTAGATATTTTGGTTTTATCTAGGCCTATTTGGGTAGTTTTTTTGTAACGGCAATACGGTGCCTTCCTTGTTTGAGGGATCTTCAAATCTTTATTAAGGAATGATTCTTGTGACGATTAGTTGAGGATTAGGCTATGGAGATAAGCTTAAAACACAACCTAAGTTTAATGGACGATGTCCTCTTGCCTGACGACTTTGTATAAGGTTAAGAAAATGATTTTTAGGTCAAAAGCCAAGCTTTGCTTTTGCATGTATTCAATATCCAAACGGGCTTTTTCTTGCGGGGTGATGCAAGTGCGGCCGTTAATCTGAGCCCAGCCGGAAATGCCCGGAAGCAGCTTATCAACGCCTGCCTTTGTTCTTAGTTCCAGAACATCGGTTTCGATCGGAAGGAGTGGGCGGGGGCCGACAAGCGACATTTGGCCTTTTAAAACGCACCACAATTGGGGAATTTCGTCCATGCTGGTTTTTCTTAAGAATTTCCCGACTCTAGAGATGTAGTGGTCGGCATCGGTAAATTTCTCAGCGGCAACGACCGGGGCGTTTACTTGCATCGAACGAAACTTCGGCATCATGAAAGGTACATTGTTTTGACCAATACGTTCTGACCAGTAGATAATCGGACCGCCCGAATCCAATTTAATAGCCACGACAATAAACACAGTGGCCAACAAAGCCAGAGGTGCAGCCAACACAACTAATACAAGGTCCAGAAATCGTTTCATTTATTTTCGTTTACAGCAACGGAGCAATCTGTTTTATCGGCAAATGTTACGTTCGGAAGAAGCTCGCTCCACGTAGAGTAATAATTTAACAGTTTGCCATAGAGGTTGTTATCTAAAACAGTGACATTTTTGTTCAACATCTGTGCTAAAAGCATAACATGAAGCCGATCGGTAATTATTCTGTCGTGTCGGCAAATGAGGCGGATTGCCGGTTCAAGCATCTGCCAAGAATTCGTTTGCCAACTTTGAAAACCGGGATCTAAAAATTGTCGTGTTAGGGGATGCTTAATGAAGAAACGGCGCAATTTAATTAAATTGTCAAAGTGCCTCTTACGAGGGGCTGTGAAATAGTCCCAATCAATTGCATTGACATGGCTTCTCATGGAATTCTTCCCGCCTTTGATTTCATTGTCTTTTCTAAGAAAGAAAAGTTCCGTTTCTTTCTCACAATCTTCAAAATGAGAAGCAATACGAGATAATTTGTCTTTTAATTGGTGTGCCATATCCGGAACAAGATAGGCGTTTTTAGTCAATTTCCGGGCGGTATGAAAAGACTCTTTATCACGAGTGAAAAGATGAAAATCGGTACAACCTTTGAAAAACTCCACATCTTCTAGGAAAGATTTCTCTTTGCTATAAAAAATTGATTGAGGCAGAACAATGATGCGCTTGTGCTTGATGTGTTTTATGATCGATTTTCTAGAGTTATGGATAAACGGATACAGGTCACCCCAATTGCCTCCTCCTTGAAAGACAAAACACTTACTCTCCTCTAACCATTCTTTGGGATAGTATTTCAATTCGCCGCTGTGAATTAGCTTAATATGGTGCTTTTCAAAAAAGGTAAAAGTTCCATGCGCGATCAAATGATCTCCCAAATTCATATAGGATGGGATGTCTAAATATTGTATTTCTTGACCGGAAAGCAACTTAAGTATTTCTTCAGTTAGCATAAAATACACATAAAGCAGAGCTGAGTTCACCGCAAATTTTAAAACATTTTGTTACTTAAAAATATTAAGGAGGAAAAATTGGGCACCGGATTGTTGACACACTCGCTTTGTCACCTTCATTTAACGGCGAGTGATAGTCCGGAATCCCCTGAACGCATATCAGCGGTAGGGGACCGTTTGTTTGCCTCCGGCTTAACTCAGGCCTTTGAAATTATTGAAACTCGCCGGGAAGCCACGCGGGAAGATCTTTTAAGGGCACATACGGCTCAATACATCGATTTCATCCAAAGCCGTGTCCCGCCAGATGAAAAGCAGGTCGTCATGATTTCCGAGGATACCGGGATCGGCAAGTATTCTTACGAAGCGGCTCTGCAAAGTGCGGGGTGTGTCCTGGAGGCTTGCGATCGGGTGGTGCGCGGTGAGCTTAACAATGCCTTTTGTTGTATTCGACCGCCCGGACATCATGCCCACCGGGACAAAGCCGAAGGCTTTTGTCTATTTAATAACGTGGCTATCGGTGCGCTTTATGCCAGAGAGGTTTTAAAGCTTCAGAAAGTCGCTATTTTGGATATTGACGTTCACCACGGAGATGGGACGGAAGACATTGTGAAGGATCGCGACGACCTTTTGCTTTGCTCTTGGTACCAAGAAGGCATTTTTCCGAATATCACGAAAACCCGGTGGCCGGCTAATGTTCACGCCAGGGCCTTGAAAGCCGGTTCAACCGGTGACGAGGCTTGTCAAATTATCCGCTCCGAGTGGGGGCCGGTCCTTCAAGCTTTCCAGCCTGAGCTCATCATGATTTCGGCGGGCTTTGATGCGCACGCCAACGACACGATGTCCGCGTTGGACTTTTCGGATTTGGACTATGCGCATATTACCCGGATCATTAACGACATAGCCAAGACGCTTTGCGGGGCAAAAGTGGTGAGCGTATTAGAGGGCGGTTATGAGCCGCGCAGCTTATCGCGTTCGGTCGTAGCGCATATCAGGACGTTGGCGGACTTGTAGGGAAGGCAAATGGCGCTATTTTCAATCGAGCATCTCAAAAAGGGTGTCAGCCGGCGTGAAGTTTGGGCCTGGGCCGCTTTCGATTTTGCCAATTCCGGCTATACCACTGTAGTGCTCACGGCTGTCTTTAATGCCTACTTTGTCGGCGTCATTTGCCAAGAGGCTTCATGGGCGACGCTTTTATGGACGACGATCATTGCGATCAGCAACATTTTGGCCATTGTTTTCATGCCGATGATCGGAGCCGCCGCCGACTTAAAAGCCAATAAAAAATTGTGGGTTGTTTTAATGAGCCTGATGTGTATCTTGGGTACCACTGGGCTGTATTGGACCGGCGAGGGAACGATTGCCTTGGCGCTTATCATGGTGGTGCTTAGCAATTTCGGCTACAACGTGGGCGAGACCTTGAATTCGGCTTTCTTGCCGGAATTAGCACCGGACTCGTCGCTCGGAAAGGTCTCGGGTTGGGGCTGGAGCTTCGGCTATTGCGGCGGGCTCGTTACTTTGGGGATCAGTCTTTTGATTGTAAGCGGCATGCAAAGCCGGGGCTTTTCCGCTCAAGAGTATGTGCCTTATTGCATGCTGGTGACCGCCGCCGTCTTTTTGGTTGCCGCGGCTCCTTTTGCCTTGTGGGTTAAGGAGCGGGCCGTTGCGCAAACCGATGCACAATTTTGGTCCTTGGTGCGCCAATCGCGCCGCTCGTTATGGGAAACCTTGAAGTCTTTGCCGCAGCATAAAAATTTTGCCTGGCTTGTGGCAAGCGGCTTGAGCTTTCAGTCCGGCATTGCCGTGGTGATTACGCTTGCTGCCATCTATGCCGACCAAGTGATGGGATTTAGCGCGGCCGAAACCATCCTTTTGGTTTTGCTGGTTAACATTACCGCCGCGATCGGAGCCTTTGCCTTCGGATATGTTGAAGACCGTATCGGGCACAAAAATGCCTTGATGGTGACACTTCTGATATGGATTGCCATGGTAGCGGTGGCCTACATTGCGCAGACCAAGGCGCTATTTTGGGTTGCCGCGAATTTGGCCGGCATTGCCATGGGTTCCAGCCAATCGGCCGGCCGGGCACTGGTCGGGGTGCTTGCGCCCGAGCAAAAGCGGGCGGCTTTTTATTCTTTTTGGAACATGGCGCTGTGGGTGGCCAACATTATCGGACCCATGACCTACGGCACGATTACCTGGCTTTCCGGCAATGATCAGCGTTTCGCGCTTTTGATGACGGGAAGCTTTTTTGTATTAGGTTTGATTTTATTGCTTCCGATGAGGCTCAAAAGAAAAGGCACGAATTAACGGAGTTTTTTATGAAAGTGTTGATTGTTTCTACGCGTTATTGGGGAGATTGCCTCTTGGCGGCTTCGTTGGCTCAACCGATTAAAGACCGTTGGCCGCAGGCTACCGTGGATATGCTCACGTTTAAGTCCAATGAAAGCATTTTGGAAGGCATTACCGCAATTGACCATATCATTGGTGTTGAAAAGCATCCGAAAAAATTCGAACAATTCAAAGACATGATGCGCCTTCGCAATCATTATGATTGGGCGCTGATCACGATGGGCAGTACCCGTGCGGCTATCTACGGCTATTTTGCCGGCAAAAAACAATGCATGCCCGATCCGGGCAAAGGCAGTCACGGTTTGTGGAAGCGGTGGCTCATCTCCGAATTTGTGCCTTTTGCTGCTGAAGATCAAATGATTGACCAAATGGCCGGCCTTTTAAAACCCTTGTTGGGCGAAGTGCCGACGGTTAATCCCGCCTGCCCGCGAAATCCTTTGCTGCCTTCAAATGTGACGTCTTGGCTGGGGCAAGAGGGCTATGTGGTTTTTCACACACAATCGCGTTATTTGGATAAAAGTTGGTCCGTCAGAGGCTGGAAAGAGCTTGTGCTTTCTGCGTTGGATAAAGGGTTGAAGGTTTGCTTTACCGGCGGGCCGGCCGAAGAAGAAAAGCGCCGTATTGAAGAAATTGCCAAAGGCTTTGATCCCCAATACGTCAGAAGTGTTGCCGGGCTTTTATCCTTCGGACAAACAGCCTGCCTCATTGAAAAGGCCAAAGCCTATGTTGGAGTCGATACCGGGACCTCGCACGTTGCCGCCGCGACGGGTACGCCATGCCTTATGCTTTTCGGTCCGACAGACGTCAGGGCTTGGGGCCCTTCACCCAAGGCGGGGCGTACACGCTGGAATACGACAGAGCCCGTGCAAACGATGGGCAACGTGACCCTTATTCGCCATCCTCAGTACTTGGACTGCCACCGGTGCGACCGTCACCGCTGTCCGCTTCATCAGCCGACGGAGTTGGGGCACTGCCTGCAAACGCTTCCCACGGATATGGTCTTGGAGGCATTCGATAAGCTTTTCCAAGACGAGGCCGGAGAAAGCCCGAAGGCATAGGCGGTCGCTACTTTTTTAGGTTGGAGAGGGCATACCGAAAAAGCGTAGTGCATTTTCGGGCGTCACAACGTGAATCGGACAGTCGGGGTAGGCCTTTCGGAAGGCCTCGCCGGGATTGGCTTGAGCTTTTGGAGAAAGCTTACATTCGAAGGCTTGCATTTCTTGATCACGGACTTCGATAAAGTCTAATTCTTTCGGCTTGTTTTCCTTACTTCGCCAGAAAAATAGGCGCTTGCGATCCAAGGAAAAATCGTGCATTTTGAGCCGTTCCATAAAGAAGAAGTTTTCCCAGATCGCGCCCGCATCCGGACGGGAAGAAAAAGGTGAAAAGTCTTCGATTAGCGCATTGCGAATGCCCAAATCGGTGAAATAGATTTTTTTGCCTTTTTTCATCTCGTTATCCAGGTTTCGAGAATACGACGGAACGATTTTGATGATATTGCAAAGTTCAAGCAAATCAATGTAGCGCTGAACCGTAAGCCTGCTGAGACCAATTTCAGCGCCTAAGCTCTCGTAGTTGATGATGGAGCCGATGCGGTAGCTGAGCTTAGTGACCAAGTCCGTGAGCTGCGAGATGCGGCGCAGCTCAACCAATTGCAATAAGTCTCGAAATAATATTCCTTCTCGGTAATTGATGAGTGTTTCAGGAGCTTCATCGAAGTTCTGGATGACCTGCGGATTGCAGCCGAAGATCATAAAATTTTCTAAATGCTCTTGAACATAGCCCCAATTCCAATGATCCGCGAGCTCCTTCATTGAAAACGGCCACATTTTTCGCTCCTTAAATCGCCCGACGGCCGATTCTTTGACTCCACAAGACAATTGCAAGGACGAAGATCCTGTGACGAAAAGTCGCACCGGGTCCTGCCGTTGTTCGTTGGCATCTACAAGAAGCTTGAGTACATTGCCGATTCCCGGAACTTTTTGAGCTTCGTCAATCACGATGATGGGCGACATGCGAAGAATGGCTTCAACATCGCCGGTTGTCTCCGGTTGAAGCAGTTGCACGTGCTTGCGCAGGTCGCAATTGAACCAGCGAACCGTTCCTGAGAATTGTTTGACTAATTCTTTCAATAGCGTTGTTTTACCGCAACGGCGAGGACCGATAATAACGACAGCTAAAGGAGGTGTTGCATTGGCAATGGATTGTTCCTGGGCTCGTCGAATAAAATTCGTCATGGTAATTTTTGAAAATATAATAACGAAAAATAGATAATTTTCATAAGTATACTTTCTAAAAAATAGATAATCAATATTTGCAACCAATTGTGGTTGCGAATAATAGACAGCGTACAAGTTTGTCATAGCCGATGGATACTTGGTCCGAGAGAGCCATAGTGCACTCGGAAAAATTTGTTCTTTTGCGAACAATTCCTGCCTAAAATAAAAGAGAATCAAACTTTTCCGAAAGGAGTCTTCCATGTCCTCCGAATTGTTGCGCCATGGGGCAAGAGCGTTTGCCCAAAAAGTTTTTGACGATATTCATGCGTTTTCCGTTGATCCGGTGATCGGTGTTTCTCGGCAAGGTTACGGGTCGATTGAAAACAAAGCCCATGAGTATCTTAAAGGCATAGCCCGTGAGCTCGATCTTGAGATTAAGGTCGACCGTTGCGGCAACCTTTTCTTAACACTGCCGGGCAAGGACCGGTCGCTTCCTTGCTACATGACCGGCTCGCATGCCGATAGCGTGCCGCAAGGCGGTCATTATGACGGCTTGGCAGGTGTCGTTGCGGCGCTCACAACGCTTTGGTGGATGCGCCACATCGGATTTGAGCCCGAGCGCGACGTCACGATGGTCGTTTTCCGCATGGAAGAAAGCTCTTGGTTTGGCAAAGCCTATGTCGGATCCTTGGCGATGGCAGGCCAATTGACCGAAGAAGATTTGGCCCTAAAGCATCGGGACAAAGACCAGACATTGGCCGAAGCAATTCGTGAAGCAGGCTTTGATCCGGCCGATATGGTTAAAAAAGAACCGTCTATCGACTTTTCAAAAATCGCCGCCTTTACGGAACTGCACATTGAGCAAGGCCCGACTTTGGACTCCCAGGAAAAAGCCCGCGTGGGCATCGTAACGGGTATTCGGGGCAATTTGCGCCATAAAACTTGCCGCTGCATCGGGCAAACGGCCCACTCCGGTGCGGTGGACAAGCAATACCGCCATGATGCCGTCTTGGCGATGGCTGATATGCTCATGAAGATGGAAAAGCACTGGGCGGAGTGGTTGGTTCGCGGTGAAGACTTGGTTTTCACGGTGGGCGTTTTCAAGACAGCCCCATCTTCGGCTATTGCCATTATTCCGGGCGAAGTATCGTTTAGCGTTGATATGCGAAGCCTTTCCATGGATACTTTGGATCGCTTCCACAAGCTATTGGAAGCCGAGTGCTTGGCAACGGGGGCCGACCGGGGCGTTCGTTTTGAGTTTGACCGGACGCTGGTTTGCAAAGCGGCTGACGTTGATAAGAAACTTTTTGCTCATTTGCATGAAGCCGCAAAGACTGCCGGTATTGATGTGATGGATGTGCCTAGCGGGGCAGGACACGATTCGGCCGTGATGGCTGATATGGGCGTTCCGGTTACGATGATTTTTGTTGCCAATCAAGACGGATCCCACAACCCGCATGAAAAAATGAAATTGGATGACTTTATGCTGGGTACTGAGGTGCTTTTTACCGCGATTGCAACGTATGACCGGAAATAATCATATCTGACGGCTTTTTTCCGAAACGCCCGACGGATTTTTAATCTAGCGGGCGATTCGGATGAAAGCCTCTTTTTCTTCTTACGCTCAAATTTTCAGAATTCTCCGTGCGATTTTTTGAAGGCGAAAAGCCTGACGTATCCACGTTTTTCAATCATTAAGCAAATTCAAGATGATTTCCATGGACTTTTTAATTTAGCTCCTCACGGAGTGGTTAAGAAATAAAGGGAAATGTCGCCACTCTTGGTTAACCAAAGTTTTGAAACAATCTTTTATGTTATGGTGAAACCGTATAAATCAGTTGAGTTAAAAAACCAGATCGAGACCGTCCAGCCTTTTTTGCCATGGTGTCAAGGCGTCTGATCGCTCTTGAAGGTAAACAAATGTTCAATCTTTCAACTTTATCGGAAAGCTTGTCGAGATCAATGTCTGCAAACATCCAGATACAATTTTTGTAGTCTTCATCTTTGAAGAGTTTTTCAACTAATGATGGCTTGGGAATATCTCGACCATCATCAATTTCGGCTTCCATCCAACCAAGCGAAGCTTCTTCAATGTTGGACACCAATTCATCAATTGAGTTCGCTTCAGTTATAACGCCCGGCAAATCGGGTACAGTTGCACTAAACGTGCCGTTTTCTTCCCAGACAGCGACAGGGTATCTCATAATCAGATCCTCAATGCTTGTCAAAAGCAGGAGGGTAAAGCCTCCTGTCTTCGAACTGCTAGCGTTTCAGTTTGAATCCACATTGACGCTCAATGCTTTTCAGTGTCGCTATCGCCATGTCTTTTCTGGGATGCGGCACTGTCACATGAGCGCTTTTTGTAGAATTTGTGAAAATGTGATGGCTTCCTCTTATTCGATCAAGAACCCATCCATTTTCCTTCAACGCATCGATAACAACTTCTTGACTTGTCATCGGATATCTTTTAGAAGTTTTCGATATTGTGTATTATACACAATATGTAAAATAATCAAGAAATATGGCTATATTCATGATGGCCCACCACCCGAAAGTGTCTTCCCACAAAAGTCACACTCAATGCAAAATGGACGCCTAGTGTTGAAGTGATGTCATCTATTCCTGGTAACGTTCTTTAGTTTGGACGACTTTGTCCTCAGCCGTTTCGATATCTGACTTAATCGAAGTCAATGATTCTGTGTTTTGGCATCCTCAATTCCTTGCTTTTGAGACTCTTCGATGAGCGTGTTATTGATCTTTGGCAACTGCTGAGACGACCGGTTGGCAAAAAAGGAAAAGAGGATAAAGCCGTTAAAGTGTCGTATGAAATGAGCGTTCCAAGGAGTACACTGAAAGCCGTCTTTTATCAAAAGTTGAATGTTATGGCTACAACAAATGATGTAACAAAGGCCGGTTTCGGCGGTATTGTGAGCGCCATCGTTGCGTACTGTTTTTGGGGCGTGATGCCTGTGTACTGGAGTCTGCTGTCGGAGGCTACCAACGTTGAGATTTTGGCTCACCGCATCATATGGTCTTTGGTTTTCATATTGTTTATTTTGATTGTCAAACGGCAATTGGGCCTAACCATTGAAACGTTTAAGAAACTACTGGTCAATCCCCGAAAGTACGGAACAGTTCTAATTGTTTTAGCAACGTTGTTTGCTTCAGCTAATTGGCTAGTCAATATTGTCGGCGTCAATACCGGGCGAGTCGTGGAATTAGGATTGGGAACGTTTTTAACGCCTTTAGCTACTGTGGCAATCGGTGTGGTCTTTTTTCATGAAAAACTCTCAAGATTGCGCTTATTGGCCATTATTCTTGCGGCCTGCGGTGTTGCCGTTTTGATTGCCGGCTTGGATCGCTTTCCTTGGATTGCCGTGAGTGTTTCGGGAACCTGGGCCATTTACGGCGCTTTAAAGAAAAAAGTCATCATCCATCCGATGCAAAGCGTCGCCATTGAGCATGCTATTTTGTTTGTCCCTGCCACGGCCTTTCTTTTCAGTTCTCGGGGGATCTATGCGGCTCATTTTTTGCAGGGGCTCGATAGCGGTCTAAGCTACGCGCTCATGGGGACCGGTGTCATGACGTCGATCCCGATGATTTTGTTTTCTCTAGCTGCACAAAGGTTACCGATGACGGTATTGGGCATTATTCAATACCTGGCTCCGGTGATTACGCTACTATCCGGTGTTTTCATTTTCCGCGAGGGAATGACAACGGCAGAATTGATTGCGTTGGGCTTTATTTTGTCGGCCGTGGTTTTGTACATTGTTTCCGGTAGGCAAAAAGGCTAAAAGGCCAAGTAGCGGCAAGGTATCCGAAGTTTCGGATGAGCTTGCCGTTTTGCCTTCAATCTTTGATCGGATTAACTGCTCAACAAGTATTGCAAAGCCGGATTGCCCTTATGCAGTAAAGGGCTTTTCATGACATTGAGGAAAACCGATCGCAAAAAGTATTTTTCTTCTTCGAAAATTGTCACAAGGAGCTTTGCTGACGTTTGAATGATGATGTCAGAATCCGTTTTGTCCGCCTTCAAGTAAGGGTAGCGCTCGGCCATTTCTTGAGCTCGGCGCTCGCTTTCTTTTTCACGAGGGTAGTGCAGGTAACCCCAAGCTTCGTTATTGACTTGCTTGAAGACGCCGAGCGACAGCAATAACCGTCCTCCCGCATGGATTCGGATAAGGGGAAGAAAGGAGTCGCCCAAGCGCTTGGTATACGCATCGGCTGACCAAAAGTGACCGGCGCTCTCTTGAGGCTTGGCTATCAAGTTTTTTACAAAGAATTTCCCGATGGGCAGTATTTGCGGCCAGGCCGGATGGGCTTTGGAGAGATCAAGCTGGTTTCGTAAGCCGCTATGCATACTCAAGTAGACCGAGCGGAATGTTCGGTTGTTGTCTTCGCTTGGCGTAAGCCACGCCTGAACCCAGTCTTGCGGATAAAGCGCTTCCCAGCGCGGTCTGGCTTGCGTTGCTTGCGTGCGCAATGCCAAGTTGTTGAGTTCAAGCCCCAGTCTTTCAGCTCGAGCAATCAGTTCTTTTTCTTTGTCGTCTAAATACTTCGGGTGCATCGGCATAAAAGCGAGCTCTTCAATGACCGCTCCATGGGCTAAATGCCGTTCAAATCGGGCGGGCAAATTCGCCGTTTGGCCGATGTAAAGTTCGCGATTCGGACGAATTTGAAGGTATATGCCTGAGAGGATCATGCTATTTTTGAATAAGCTCACAATGCTCGGTACGCCGCGGACATCGGCAATTCGCCGAAAACCCAGTAAATACGCGGTATGCATCGCAAAGGTTGAAATTTTTGCCATGTCTGAAAACTCCTGAAAATAGGGCAAAAGATCATAGAGAGACTCAATAGGATCAGGGGGTTTTGATAGAAAAAATGTATTGGAAAAAGCCTCTGAAGTCCCGCTAAGATTCGTCTCGTCGATCAACGTTGGGCCCGATGTTTGATAGTCAGTTTTTGTGTTTTTAAAGGTGTTGCTATGAAAAAGTCTTTGCGTGATCGATTCCGTTCCTTTCGCTCAAAAGTGGTCTATTACCTCACGGTGCCGCCCGTGCATGAAGACGAGTACGTCAATCAAATCATGAATGTCAAAGTGACGTGGCAAGAGGCTTGGACCACGGTGTCCTCCATTGTCGTGTTGCTATTGATGTCTCCTTTTTATGAGATGGATAAGCACGGTGAAATGCACCCGAGACCTTTTTGGAATACGCGCACGAACTACTACGGCGGGTCAATACGTCGCCGGGCAGCTCGTTTGCATAAGAAATGGATGTAAAAACGAGGAAAGGTAATGAACAAGTTTTTGCTTGATCGATTCCGTTCCTTTTGCTCATTTCGCCTTTTTACGAGATGGATGCCGAAGGCAATCTCCATCAACGCCGTTGTTGGGAGCAGTCCGAAGCTGATTGGTACGCTTACAAAAGACGCTGCCGTTTGAGACGGTGGTTTTAAGTTGAGCCATTTCCAACCTCATTCATTTTTTTGTGACTCATATTCGAAGTCTCTGATGGAGACATCTGCTTTCTGTTTCCCAAGCGTTTTCATGGCTTCCCGGGTGTGGCTATCGGTGAGGGATTGATCCTCCAAGCGATTGGCGTAATCCCGGGGGGCGTCATACAAAAAGCCTCCTAGGAGCGCATTGTTGACCACGGTAGGCAATCCGGATTGCTTTTCATCGTAAATCGCTTTGGCACTTCGGATGCTTCCTCTTTGAACCATGAGTTCATCTGTGCCATTTTGAAGCTCGGTTCCGATAGAGTTTCTAATCGAGGCACTATTGTGGCGTACCGGATCTTTATTGGGCTCTTGCCCGGGCTCTCTCAGACCTGTGGATTGCTGGCTGAGTTTTCCATCCAAATGAAGCGCTTCATCAGCTTTGGCAAAGTCGGCATCCCTTTGGTTCTTAAAGCTTTGCTTATTTTCTGCTCCGAGTGCATCTACTGCTTCAGGCGTTTGCGGTTTCCCGAAATCGGGAATGTACGGTTCGCGGCTGAAGTCTTGTTGGAGTTTTTCGGCAAAGGCTAGGCGCGCTGCCGCACTATGAAAGAGGGCGCTTTGAGCATTTTCGGCACTACCGAACGTATCAATGGCTTTTTGGATAGCCATCGGGTTATTGTCCATCCATGTGCGGATGTCTTGATTGGAGACAAAGCCACGCTGCCGGGAGGCGCTTTGCGTTGCCTCTTGACTAAAGCCGCTTTGATTGGCCCTTTGGTAGGCTTGAGTGAGTTGCGCCTGGAAAGCGTTTGCAACACTTTTAATACCGGCATCTCGCGTGCTTTCGGCGATTTGCCGAGAAGCTGCCATTAAGGTTTGGTAAGCCGTTTGCTTTTGCGATTGACTTGTTGCAGCCTTTTGTCCGACAGCTGTGTCAATGAGTTGCTGCGCAGTTTGGATATTGAGGCCGTTCCCGCTTTCCATATTAGCTTGTCCCATCCCTTCTTGAAGTTTCGCTTTAAGCGACTCAAGAAACGGCATGGCTGTTTTTTGGGCGGAGGCTTTCCCATCGGTTGCGTTGTTTATCGGATTGGCCGATAACAACGCGGGGGCATTGACGGTTGACGTCTCAAGGGCATTATTTGAATTTTTTTGTAGATATCCCGGTTTATCGCCTCGAGCGACTGTTCCCATGTTTAACGAACTGTTGAAATGACTGCCTTCACTGTTACTAAGCGAAGAGGACAAA
>DVNT01000059.1 GCA_018714185.1 Candidatus Aphodousia gallistercoris
GCTTGAGTTCCGGAATCGACAGAATTTGCTTATGAAAAACCGAGGCAGCCAACGCGCCGTCGACCTTCGCATCGCGAAACGCTTCAAGAAAGTGCTCTTTGGCTCCCGCGCCGCCCGAGGCAATCAAAGGGACGCGGCAAGCCTCGCGCACGAGCCGAAGCTGCGCGATATCGTAGCCGTGCCGAACCCCGTCGCGATTCATCATGTTTAAAACGATTTCGCCTGCCCCGCGCTTTTGCACTTCGCGCACCCAATCGAGCGTTTGCCAGCGCGTGCGCTGCGTCTTAGCCTCGTCGCCCGTAAATTGGTTCACCCAATAAAGGCCGCTTTCTTTTTCATACCACGAATCAATGCCCACCACCACGCACTGCACGCCGAACTCATCGGCTAAGCGACTGATCAAGTCCGGGTCGGCAAGAGCCGGCGAATTCACCGAAATTTTGTCAGCCCCGCGCGCCAAAATATCGGCCGCGTCCTTCACCGAGCGGATGCCGCCCGCCACGGCAAACGGAATATCGATCGCCTCTGCAACGGCCTGCACCCAGTCTTTGCTTACCGTCCTGCCGTCCGAAGAGGCCGTAATATCATAAAAGACCAGCTCATCGGCCCCTTCTTCGGCGTAGCGTTTCGCAAGCGGCACAATATCGCCGATGATTTCGTGATTTCGAAACTGAACGCCCTTGACAACCTGCCCGTCTCGCACGTCTAAGCAGGGGATGATGCGTCTAGCCAACATGCTATGGCCTCCTTAACCGTTAATTGATTTTCCAACAGTGCCCGCCCGATGATGATGCCGGCTACGCCCGTACCCTTAAGTGCGGCAACGTCGCGCACCGAACCGATTCCGCCCGAAGCTTGGATGGCGAGCATCGGGTATTTTCCCGCAAGCGTTTTGTATAGCGCCACATTGCTGCCGGCTAAAAGGCCGTCCTTGGCGATGTCCGTGCACAACACGTGGCTAAGGCCGTAGGGCAAGTAGTATTCGATCAGCGAGTCGACCGTGCGGCCGCTATTTTGCTGCCAGCCGTGAGTAGCCACATAGGCTTGCCCCTCTTGGAGCCGGCAGTCAAGCGCCAAAACCAAGCGGTCGGCACCGAAAAGCTTTAGCCAACGCGAAACCGTCTCGGGCTCCTTCACGGCGATTGAGCCCACCACAACACGGGCAACGCCGGCCGAGAGCAAGCTTTTCACATCCTCCTCAGAGCGGATGCCGCCCCCGGTTTGAATCGGCACATTCAGGGCCCGCACCAGGCGCTCAATCAACGCCGTTTGACGCTTGCCGGGATCTTTTGCGCCCGTCAAATCCACAATATGCAGCCGTTGGGCCCCTTGCCTCACGTAAAGCGAAAGCTGCTCGAAGGGATCGACCGCATAGGAGGTGCAGCGCCCGTAGTCGCCTTGCTTTAGCCTCACAACAGCCCCGTCAATTAAATCGACCGACGGGATAATGACATCGCCATTCATAGCGCCCCCTTGACGAAATTTTCCAGTAGCTTAGCGCCGCTTTTGCCGGAGCGCTCCGGATGAAACTGCACGCCCCAGAAAAGGCCGCTTCTCACAGCCGCGCTGAAGGTTTCACCATACTCGGCCGTCGCAATCGTATAGGTGCCGACGGGATAAGCGTAGCTATGGACAAAATAAAAGTAGTCGCCAGCCTTTTGATTCATCCCGTCAAACAAAGGATCACCATCGAGCGCGCGCACCCGGTTCCAGCCCATGTGCGGCAGCGGCAAGCCACCGGTGTTAAGTTCCCGCACCGGCGCATCGATAATGCCTAACATGGGCACGCCGCCCGTTTCCTCGCTTTGCCGCCCCAAAAGCTGCATTCCGAGACAAATGCCCAACACCGGACAGGAGGCCGTTTTGATCGCGTCAATAAGGCCCCGATTTTGCAGCTCGCGCATCGCCGCCTTCGCCGTACCGACGCCGGGCACAAAAAGCCGCGAAGCACCCGAGGCAACCTGCGCTTCGCGCGTGACCACGGGCTCCACGCCCAGGCGGACGACGGCTGCCCGAAGCGAAGTCAGATTGCAGCAGCCCGTATCCAAAATCACGATCTTTCCCATCAGAGCACTCCTTTGGAAGAAGGCAAGGCATCGCCTTGCACGCGGGCGGCTTGCCGAAAGGCCCGACCAAAGACTTTAAACAGGCTCTCGGCACGGTGGTGATCGTTTTGCCCTTGCGTTTTCAGGTGCAGCGTGCAGCCTAAGCTCATGGCAAGCGAGCGGAAAAAGTGCTCGATCATTTCCGTTGAAAGGTCGCCCACCTTTTGGTACTTAAAGCTTGCGCTATAAATGAGATAGGGACGGGAGGAAAGATCAAGCGCGCACTGCGCCAAACACTCGTCCATCGGGAGCATGAAGCCGAAACGGGCAATGCCGCGCTTTTCGCCCAAAGCTTTTTTGAGCGCCTCACCCAGGGCCAAGCCCACGTCTTCGACCGTGTGGTGATCGTCGATTTGCAAGTCCCCGTGTGCCTGCACTTGAAGGCTAAAGCCCCCGTGCGTGGCAATCTGATCGAGCATGTGGTCAAAAAAGCCCACGCCGGTAGAAATCGAGTTATCCCCCTCACGATCCAAATCGACCGAGACGGTTATTTGCGTCTCGCGCGTATTTCGTACCACCGTCGCCTTTCGATTGTCGGCAAGTTTTAAAAGCGTCCTTTCGATAGCCTTCCAAGGGTTTCCTTGCCGATCGTAGCGGATGCCGCCGATGCCCATATTTCCGGCAAGCGCCATATCGGTTTCGCGATCCCCAATGACAAAAGAGCGCTCGGGATTGATCACGCCGGGCAAGAGGTAGGGCTTAACAAGCCCGGTCTTGGGCTTGCGGCACTCGCAACCGTCCTCGGGCTTATGCGGGCAGATCAAAATATCCTGAAATTGAATGCCTTGGGAGGACAAAATTTGCAAAAGCAAGTTTTGCGGCCCCACAAAATCCTGCATCGGGAAGCTTTCCGTGCCCAAGCCGTCTTGATTGCTCACCATCACGAATGTCCATCCGGCTTTTTTCAGTGCCAAGAGCGCCGTAATGCAGTCGGGCTCAAGCTCGAATTTCTCAAAGCGGTCAATTTGGAAATCCGCCGGTTCGGCAATGAGCGTTCCGTCCCGATCGATAAATAAAACATTCATTGCCGTCATAGGGACTCTCCTCGTATGCGTTGTAATTGATCGGCGATGGCTTCACATTCGGCCCGGGTTCCGATGGAAATCCGAAGCGTCTTCCCATCGCCCGGATCGCGCGCGGCGACACCGGCCTGCCAAAGCCTGCGGTATACGGACGGAGCCTCATCCAAGGCAATGAGCACAAAGTTGGTAACGGACGGATAAACCGATAGTCCCAACGCTTGCAGGCGTCTCACGAAATAGGCGCGGTTTTGGTTAATCGTCTCAACGCGCCCGCGCATGAGGGCGAGCCCCTCGTCGGAGAGCGCTTGCGCGGCAATCTGCCCCACGGGTGCCGGCACGGGATAGGGCGCAATCACCTTGCGCAAGGCCGCGATGATCTCGCGGCGCGCGAGCAAAAGTCCGCAGCGCAGGCCCGCCAGGGCAAAGGCTTTTGAAAGCGTGCGTATGATGACCACATTGGCATAGTCCTTCATGAGCGAGACCATGGTTGACTCAGGCGTAAATTCAATGTAGGCCTCGTCAATCGCAACGAGCGTATCCTCGCCGGCGCACTCAACCAGGCGCCGGATCGTCGGCTCGGAGAAAAGCTCCCCGGTCGGATTGTTGGGCTGGCAGAAAAAGACGAGCTTCACGGCCGGGCCTTTGCCCTCTTTGCCGTCTTTGAGCCTATCGCACAGCGCCTCGATATCCACGTGCCAGCCGTCCTGAGAGGGCACCGCTTCGGCACGCACGCCGCACGTGCGACTGCTGATGCGGTACATGCTGTAGGTGGGCGCCGGATAAAGCACCGTATCCGTCTGCGGGTCGCAAAACGTGCGAATCAGCAATTCAATGCCTTCGTCGGCTCCGCGCGTAACCAGCACCTCTTCAGGCTCGAGGCCGGCGTAGCGGGCATAGCGCCGGCAAAAAAGCTTCGGCTGAATTTCCGGGTAGCGGTTAAGCGTATCAAAGCGCTCCTCGTAAACGGTCGCTGTCGGATATTCGTTGGCGTTGACCCAAATCTTGCCGTCCTTATCCTCCTCGGCGCCCGGCGAATCGTATGGCTCAAGATCGCGCAAGTAGGCCGGCATCAAACGTTCTACCGTTTTCATTTGTCCTCCTTAGCGATCGCTGCCAATCGAATGGAGGCCGCCCGCTTGTGGGCATCAAGCCGCTCGGCGGCCGCCAACTTTTCAATCGCAGGTCCCAAGCGCATGAGGCCTTCCCGGCTGACCTCCTGGATGGTCATGCGGCGCTCAAAGTCGGCCAGTCCCAGGCTCGAATACGTACGGGCATAGCCGTAAGTCGGCAAAACGTGATTGGTGCCGGAAGCGTAGTCGCCCGCGCTTTCCGTGGACCAGTCGCCTAAAAAGACCGATCCCGCATTGCGAACGCTTTTTACCAACTCGCCCGCATTGCGCGTTTCCATAATCAAGTGCTCGGGCGCGTAGCGGTTGGAAATCGCAACGCACTCGTCCAAATCTGCGGCCACAATAAGCCGGCTCATCGAAAGCGCCTTTTCGGCGATTTCCTTGCGAGGCAGCGTCGCCAACTGGGCATCGACTTCCAGAGCGACCTTGGCAGCCAACGCCTCATCGGGCGTTACGAGCACCACCTGGGAGTCCTTGCCGTGCTCGGCTTGCGACAAAAGATCGGCGGCAACAAAAGCGGGATTGGCGCCGCTATCGGCAATCACGAGCACTTCTGAGGGGCCTGCCGGCATATCGATGGCCGCCCCGTCAGCGCATTCGCTCACAAGGCGCTTTGCCTGCGTCACAAAGGCGTTGCCCGGTCCGAAAATCTTCATCACCTTCGGCACCGACTCCGTACCGAAAGCCATCGCGGCGATGGCCTGGGCGCCCCCCGACTGGTAGATTTCAGTAACGCCGCACAGCTTTGCTGCATACAAAATTTCATCGGCAATCTTGGGCGGCGACATGAGAATGACTTTGCGGCAGCCGGCAATGCGAGCCGGAATCGCAAGCATCATAACCGTTGAGAATAGCGGTGCCGTACCGCCCGGCACATATAGGCCGACCGAATCAATGGCGTGCGTCACCTGGCGGCAAACAATGCCCGGCATGGTCTGAACTTCTACGGGCGAGAGCGCTTGAGCGCGGTGAAAGGCCGTGTTATTTTCAACGGCCAACTGCATGGCCTCTTTGATTTCGTTGCCGAGGCGCTTTTCGGCCTCATCGATTTCGGCTTCGCTCACCCGGATTTCGGTAAGCTCTGCGCGATCAAACTTGGCTGCGTAGTCGCGCAAAGCCGCATCGCCTCGCTCGCGCACATCCCGAACAATCGCCTCCACGGTACGGGCAATGTCGGCTCCCGCCAAGACGGCAGGGCGCATCAAAAGCTTACTTTTTTCTTCTTCGGTCAAGTTCGACCAGATAACCGGCGTTAAAAGCGACATCTTTCTCTCCTTACTTCAACATCTTTTCAATCGGCAACACCAAAATGGAGCTCGCCCCCAGGGCCTTGAGCTTTTCCATCGTTTCCCAAAAGAGGGTTTCTCGGCTGACCATGTGCATGACGATCTTCGTATCGTCATCGGCCATCGGCAAAAGCGTCGGGTGCTCGGCCCCGGGCAAGAGCTTCACCACGTCTTCGATTTTGTCCTTGGGGGCGTGCAGCATGATGTATTTCGATCCGCGGGCCTCCAAAATGCCGTCGATGCGCGCGAGCAGCATATCCATCAAATCCCGCTTGGAGGCCTCAATCTCGCCCGTTCTCTCTATCAGACACGCCTTGGAGCGAAACACCACTTCGGCCTCTTTTAAGCCGTTGGCTTCCAACGTGGCCCCGGTTGAAACTTGGTCGCAAATGGCATCGGCAAGTCCCGCTCTCGGCGCAATTTCGACAGAGCCCGTCAGCACGCAAAGCTTAAAATCCACCCCTTGGCTGCGCATCCAGCGCCCGAGAAGCTGAGGAAAAGATGTGGCGATACGCTTGCCCCTGAGCCCTTGCGGCCCCTGCCATTGCCAGTCCTGCGGGATCGCAATCGAGAGGTGGCACTCGCCGAAATCAAGCCGGCGGCTTACCGTGTAGGCCGCTTCGGCTCCGGCCGCTTCACGGGCAAGCTTCATCTCTTCGAGCACCCCTTCGCCCACGATCCCCATATCCACCGTTCCGTCCATGACGAGACCGGGAATATCGTCATCCCGAACCAAGAGCACTTCCACCGGGAAATTCTCCGCCAAGGCGATCAAGCGCTGGGAACGAACCCGCACCTTGAGCCCCGCCTGCTCTAGCAGGCTAAACGAGTCTTCGGACAGGCGCCCGGATTTTTGCAGCGCAATGCGCAAACGCGTTACTTCCGCCATTTTGTCTTCCTTTTCGTAAATAAGTCTTTCGTTTAATCGCTTTGGCGGGAAGGCGGGGGGCACTATAAAAAAGCCCCTGAAAAATCTTTCGGGGGCTTTGTTGAATTTTTGCTTGCTTTGTAAGGCTTGCCACCGAAAGATCTTTCGTCGTCTTCCGGCGCACACCCAACATTCGCCAGAGACTACTCAAGCGAATGGTGGTGCTGGTTCAAAGCGACAAGCAAAATACTCATGATAGTTTCAATTCCAAATCCATTAAGGACCTTTGTATTATGGCACGTTCGGCAAAAGCCGTATAAGCAAAACAGGGTAGAAAGCTGAAGATTGGCTGCCTTGCCGCAGACTTTTTGCTGCCACGCTCCCTAATTTATCTTAGAGGCCGAACAGTTTCTCGAGATCTGCCGTGGTCATGGCAGCCGTAATCGGCCGAAACTCGCCCTGCGAGGTCTTCATGACGCCGAAAGGTACGTCTCGCGCCCCGCTTAACCTAAAAATCCTCGTATTGGTCCAAACCGCCTCGCGTTTATCAAAAGGCAGCACCATGGTATCGGTCACGATGCCCTGCACCGGCGTATTTTTAAACTGCTTGTATTGGCGCTCGAGCATTTCCGGGCGGTTGATGGCCGCCAAAATAGCCGCGCCCTGCGGCTCGCTATACGGATTGAGCACGGCCACCGGCAGCCATACAAAATTGACCTTATCGCGCAAGGGATAAGCCTGCTCGAGTAGCCGCATGCTCTCCGGGGATTGGCAGTCAAAAGCGACAAACGCCTTCGGCCGATTGTTTTGTGAGGCAAACTCGACGCCCGTACCACTTTTTTCAAAGCCTTCGTACATGCTTTGCGCATTCCAGTCCGTCGGAATAGCGAGCTCGCCTTTGCCGACGTGACCGGGCGCCTTAGGGGGCGTTTGCGTTTGTTCTTGGCACGCCGCAAGCAATAGGGCACCGGCGGCGACGCCGAGCACGGATCTTCTTTTGAGCATGATGAAACGTCCTCCTATTTACATTGATTCTTTCTTGAGGTTACACGGTTTTGCCTATGAGCGCCAGAGACGTTCGGAGATAAGAAAGGGGAAAGCATCGCGGGCTCTTATTCGGAGAGCCGTTATAATGGCAAGATATTTTCTTCGGAACCTTGCCATGACCTTCATTGAAAAACTCAATAGCCGTTGGAACCAAAGCCGGTCGCTTCTTTGTGTCGGACTCGACCCGGATCTTAACCGATTCCCTGAGAGCCTTAAAAATGAGCCTGACGGCATCTACCGTTTCTGCACGGCCATCGTGAAGGCAACGGCTGACTACGCTTGCGCTTTTAAGCCCCAGATTGCTTACTTCGCCTCCTGCGCAGCCGAAGACCAACTGCAAGCCATCATTGCCTTCATTCACGAAAATTATCCCGACATCCCCGTGGTGCTTGATTCCAAACGCGGCGACATCGGCTCGACGGCCAAGCACTATGCTCGTGAAGCCTACGAACGCTTCGGCGCGGATGCCGTGACGCTTTCGCCTTACATGGGCTTTGACTCCGTCGCTCCCTACTTGGAATACGTGGACCGCGGAGCCATTTTGCTTTGCCGTACATCTAACGCGGGCGGCAACGATATCCAGATGCTGATGGCCGGCGACAAACCCGTCTACCAACACGTGGCCGCGCTGGCGGCCGGTCCTTGGAATAAAAACGGCCAGCTCGGTCTTGTCGTCGGCGCAACGTACCCGCATGAAATTGAAATGGTTCGGAAAATCACAGGCGACATGCCCCTTCTTGTGCCCGGCATCGGAGCGCAAGGCGGCGACATCAAAGCCTGCGTAAGCGCCGGCGTTGATAGCCGCGGCAACGGCGTGATGATTAATTCAAGCCGCGCCATCCTTTACGCTTCCCAAGGTGAAGATTTTGCCGAGGCTGCCGCTCGTGTAGCCAAGGAAACCATGCAAAAGATTAACGAAGCCAGAAGCGCCCGCTAACGTTTCTGCAACCTCGATGTAAATGGTGCCGCCCGCTCCCACAACCGAAACGGGCGGCATTTCTTTACCTCTTTCCTGCTACACCCATCCCATGATCGGCAACAAGCTCATTTTGTTTATTATTTTAATCGGCAAAAATTAGAAATTTACGGACGGAATTCACCTCATAAAAAGCCAAGGGGTATATTCATTCAAAATAAAAAGATAGTAATCAAATATTTCATCAATAAAATCAATTAATTATTTTTTGTTATATATCTTATTTTCTGTAATGGTTCAATTCAAAAGCTTGCGGTTTAGAGATTGAAGTTCAAGGTGACATCGCCTAACGAAGAGCTTCTTATTCGCTCTTGTTTTCTTTGCCCTCTCTTTAAGTAACTCGTTATTTATGCAAAACTTTTTTACAAAAAATTCCGCGGAGGAATTTTCTTTTATTTACGTAAACAAAGGAAAACAAGATGACGAATATCAAAATAAATATACTGGGGGTGGGGTAGACGCAAACGTTATGCATCCCTAAACTCCCGTTTTCACAGATCTTTAATTGCTTCAGCTCTGCTTTGTTCATTTTCTACACTCGCGGGAGCTGCCGTTCCAGATAAACCAACTGAAATCCCAGTTTTCGATAAAAATGCCGCTGGATACACCCTGACTGAATACAGTTCTGAGAGCCAACTCTCCAGCATTCTTTCAACAGGACTCGCGAAGTCATGGTTAACCGGCGGTTTTCAGTATGGCACTACTAGTGCTAGTAACTCTCTTGGCATCTATTCGAATTCCGACGCTAACAAATATTCGAAGCAAATTGTTTATGTTAACAGTAATGATCAATCCGGCATCACTGGTTTAATTTATGGTTCAGCTTCAACAAGCACATCCAAGATTGCTAGTGTCCATGATAATAAGCTCTATTTAACTGGAACGTTCAAAAACCTCCAAGGTGTCAATACAAAGTCAACAACGAATGGTAACTACCTCACGGGCTCAGTCATGGCTGGTAGCGCTTTTGCCGGCAATCTTGTCAACAATGAGCTATGGGTTCAAAACGCAAACATTACCTCAGCAGCTGATGCAGTCTTTGTCGGTCTCTCAGGAGCTGCTACATCGGCTAGCCAAGGAAATTCATCCAACAATAAAGCTTATATTGACAATTCGACTATCAGTGCTCCCTCGGGCAACTACATGTTTGTGAATGCTCTACGTCTCTCAGGAATTACGGGAACATTGAACAACGGAGATACACTTTCAGAAGACACGCAAACACTTAAAAGCAATATCTTGTACATCAACAACTCAACGATTAATTATTTATCGCAACTAGCAGCTGTCTCAGTCGGTGATTCATCGACAATTACATTGAATGCCGAATCCAACATCTCTTACATTAAAAATTCGGATGTTTGGATGTATCAAGGGGCGAATTATACCCAGGCTAATGACGTCTCTGCAGTCAATGGCGTACATGATGCAACTGACAATGTTCTATATATTGAAAGTGGGACGTTCCGTTCGTCCGGAAATGTTACTGTTGGTGCAGTTTCAACTTTAAGAGGCAATGCAACAGGAAATTCAACACAAATCGACGGCACAAATATTTACCTTTTACAAAAAAATGGATCAGAATCCATGGGACTGACGTTGGCAGCGGTGTCTGCCAATAGTAATCTCTCGTCGTATTCAGCTAATATTCATAAAAATTTTATCTCCCTTAACAATACAACAATCTCTATTGGTGACGAAGAAACAGTCGGAACCTATTCGGCAATAATTCGGGGAGCTCGCTACTTCCCTAAGCCTTATGATTATGATGGTAAAGATTCTGTCCAAGCTAATGAGAACAACGTACAGATAACCAAATTGAAAGCTCTCGAAGGCGTTCTCACAGATATTTCAGCCGTCTCCCTTAGTACGAATTCAATCGCACTTGGGACAATGGATAGAGTTGTGTTGGCAACGAATGTAAGCCTTACTGCCAATGACAACTCTGCTGTAATTGATGGAGATTCATCTTTTGATAATCTTGTCAGCACAGGTGTATTCGTAAAAGACTTAACTAACTCTGGCGTTGTCAATTCCGATAACAACCGAATCTTCATCAACAATACCAAGATCACTCATTCGGACAACCGCTTATTCGGCACACTGATCTACGGCTCCGATCATGAACAAGCGGAAACTGCTGGGTATAGTGACATGGACATCACAAAGTACACTGTCACCAATAACACCATCGAGCTCGGGGAAAATGTAACAAACGCTGATGGCGGTGTCGCGGAATTCTCCGCCATTTACGGCGGCGCAGCCAGCGTTGATGAAGGTGTTTCTTATACTGCTATCGGCACTGGCAACACGCTTCAAACGGCCAGCCGCCTCAAGACCGGCCAATTAGGCGGTTTTTCAAATTACAACTTTATCGTCACGCCAGATAGCTTTAAGGATGGCGCTGTGGTTACGGTGACTGATTTGCCGGTTGTTATTGAAACGACGGGCGTAAATATGACCCACTTTGGCGTAGCCGTAACAGGTTCAGCATTGGGTGCCGGCACCTATTCCCTCATCAACAGCGCGAAGGGCTTTGAAAACGAGAACGGTGAAGCCCTAGCCGCCGGTACTTTGCTTGATCTCAATAAAGTGGACCTGACGCTTCAGACCACGGAGTCCTTGGCACGCATTTCCGAAAATCTCATCAGCAAGGATGACTACGAATTAGCGTTGGATAGCACCGGCAACAACTTGGATATGATCATCACCGAACAAACCGGCGGTGACGAACCGGGCCCCGGCGGCGAAGGCCAACCAGGAAGCGATACCGTTAACCCGGAAACCGACGTGCTTATGCAAGCCTCGATCGCTTCTTTAGCTTCGCTTTATGCCTCCGACGACCTGCTGGTGGACACCGCTTTGAAGTCGCGAGCCGGCAAGCGTCTTTCAGGCCCCTTTGCGGCGGCACGGGCCGGTACGTGGAGCAACGACGCCTCCTCGCGCTTTGACACGGACATTTATTCCGGACTCCTTGGTTGGGCTT
>DVNT01000060.1 GCA_018714185.1 Candidatus Aphodousia gallistercoris
CCCAAATTTTGCAGAAATAGTTAAGTAGTTCAAATCGCTGTCACCCCAAAATACTCGTAAGTTCTCAAATTTATTCATTTTTTGGACTTGCGAGTTTTCTTTTTATTTGTTATACTAGTTACGTATTTAACGGTACTATAAAAACCATGACTGCCATCAACATCCCTGAATTGCCCAAGTTCATCGTTAACCGCTCCGGTCAACACAAATACGTCTTTACCTATAAAAATCGCTGGGACAAAGAGACTCAACGCTCTACCCGCGGCAAGGGGGATACCAAAAGTGTTGGCAAACTCATCGAGGTGCCCGGACGCTCCGATTGTGGCGAAATTCTTTTCAACGAAGAGTTCAAGGAGCTGTATCCGCAATTGCGCCTTTTGCGCGTATTCCGTTACAAAGGCGGGCGACTTGAGTTCAAGGCTATCGACGAGGATTTGGTCAATATCGTCAAACCCGGTCAAGTCCAAAGACTTCATGCCGGCGCTTCTTGGGCTTTAAACCAAATTGTCGGCTCAACGGCTTTAGGGCGTGTTCTGCGTTCAACTTTCCCTAATCACAAGGCCTACAACCGGCTCTTGTCTTTGGCTTATTACTTGGTCATCAACAAGGATTCGTCCTTGTGCAACTACGAAGAGTTTGCTGAGTGCACCTGGTTGCCTTACCGCTACGGCGTAACCGGCGGCTCCATCAGTCGCCTGCTTCGTGGCATCAGTAAAGATAAGGTGACCCGCTTTATCGTAAAATTGCACCAAGAGTACAACCGTCAATACGGGGACAGCCTTTGCGAAAGACGCTTTTGGGCACTGGATCCGACCTCCATTACTTCTTACTCCAATGGCATAGCCTCTGTCGAATACGGTCACAATAAGGATTTGATTGAAGCACCTCAAACGAATGTGTTGATGGTGATTGATCAGCAAACGGGACAGCCGCTTTACTACCGAAACTTTGACGGCAACGTGCCCGATGTCAGTACGATACGCAACACACTAGCCGAAATGACTCTGATGCAAGCGGATCTTAGCAAGATCGTTTTGGTCACCGACCGAGGCTACGGCTCAGCAGCCAATTGGGACGACATGCTGCGCAATGGGGTAAGTTTTCTGAGCAATGCCAAGCTCAATCTGAACAGCCTCATCAAAGACCTAATCCAAGAGCATTACGGAGAGCTTCTCGACTGGAATCACAGTGTGCCCTTTATCGTTCAAAACGCGGTGACGATCCCGATTCAATGGCAGTACGATGAGTTTCCCGTGGAGGGTAAACGCCAACAGAGGAAAGCGGAAAAAACGCTGTACATGCACCTGTACTTTAGCAAAGTGATCAATGATGAGGCCACGCGTCGTTTGCAAGCCAAACTCAACGCGGCACTCCAACAAGAGCGAAGCAATCCGAAGAAATTAACGCAAGATCAGGAAAATGATCTGAAACAGTACACGGAGCCAACAGAGGGTGGGCGTCGTCGCATCAATATGTACAAAGTCAATGAATCGCTCAAGTATGCCGGGGTGCGGGTACTGGTGAGCGATGCTGTCTCGGATGCCCTGGAGTGTGCGGTCGCGTACGAAGAACGCAATCAGGTGGAATATGCCTTTAATACGCTCAAGGCTAGGCTTAACTGCAATCGAACCCGTGTGCACTCAACTGAGGCTTGGGAAGGAAAGTTGTTTCTGCAATTTTTAGCGACTACGATCAGTGCTTTGGTAAGAGCACGGATCAAGCTCTATAACGAGCGGGCCAAACAAGACAAGCTGAACTATCGTGTGCACTACGACAGTGACAACAAGCTGCTGGCCAAGCTCAATAACATTTACATGACGCAATTTAGCAACGGCTGGGTTTTTGACGAAGTCGTCGGCAAGAAAAAGGAACTCTTCAAGATTTTGAATGTCCCGGTACCGACCACTGAACAGGTGAGTGCCGAAGAGGCGGCTGAACCGGAAACGGATGACTTGGGCGGAGAGTCAGTTATCGAGATTGAAGATGAAGTGGAAGATCTGTAGCGAAAACATTAGAGCCTCCCACTTGTGAGAGGCTCAGCCAGAATAGTTACGTCAAAATCTGCACAATTTTGGTGAAAAGGAAAGCGTTTTGGTCGAAATGCGAACGCCAAAAGCTCGGACTGTCGAAGACGAAAAAGAGAGGAACTTCGAAAAGTTCCTCTCCCGTGTATTCTGGTAGGCACGATTGGACTCGAACCAACGACCCCCACCATGTCAAGGTGATGCTCTAACCAACTGAGCTACGTGCCTGAACGAGTTGCGTATATTACAGGACTTTTTTTTCGATTGCAAACTTTTTTCTAAAAAAATCGAAATTTCCTAAAAATCGGCGTTTAGTCTTCGATAAAAGCCTGTTCCCTGACCGAGCGTACGGCCGGTAGCAAAGCCGAAATTAAGAGCGCAAGTGCAAGGCTAAGCAATCCCACGCAGATCGGACTGGAGACAAAAACAGCCGGGTCGCCGCGCGACAAAAGCATGGCGCGCCTGAGGTTTTCTTCCATCATGGGGCCGAGGACAAAGCCCAACATCAGAGGGGCCGGTTCACAGCGCAGTTGGTAAAAGGCGTATCCCAGCACGGCAAAGATAGCCATGAGCACGATGTCGTAAATATTGCCGTTGACCGAATACACGCCGATCACACACACGGCGAGGATAAAGGGGTACAAAATCCGGTAGGGGATGCGCAGGATTTGCACCCACAGCCCGACCATGGGTAGGTTTAAAAGCACTAGGAAGAAGTTGCCGATCCACATGGAAACAATGAGCCCCCAAAAAAGCGAGGGATTGGTATCAATGACTTGGGGGCCGGGGGTGATGTTGTGGATGATGAGAGCTCCCATCATCAGAGCCATTACGGCGTTGGAAGGAATGCCCAAGGTCAGCATCGGGATAAAACTTGTTTGGGCGCCGGCATTGTTGGCGGCTTCAGGTCCTGCGACGGCGCGCAGGTTGCCGGTGCCGACGGGTGCTTCGCCGGCGGCGGGCTTAATCTTTTTTTCAAGCGTATAGGATGCAAAGGACGAGAGCAGTGCTCCGCCCCCGGGCAATAGCCCCAAGAGGCTGCCGAGTACTGTGCCGCGCGCCATGGCCGGAGCCGTTTGCGCGATGTCTTTGGCTTTGGGCCAGAGATCGCCGATCGGCAGGCACCCGCGGCTGCCTTGACTTGCCACCAACGCCTGCAGGTTAATGAGCACTTCGGTGACGCCGTAAATGCCCATGGAAATGACAACGAAATCGATGCCGTCTTGCAGCGTCAGCGTATCGAGCGTAAAGCGCATTTCGCCGGTGTTGACGTCGGTGCCGACAAGCCCGAGTAGCAGCCCCACAATAACCATGGCGATTGCTTTAAGAAGATCGCCGTTTGAGAGTACGACGGCACCGACTAACCCCAGCACCATGAGGCAAAAGTATTCGGGGGCGCCGAACATGAGCGCAAGCTCTGAAAGCGCGGGGCTCGCAAGTGCTATGAGAAACGTAGCGATCGTACCGGCAAAAAAGCTCGCAAGCGCTGCCATGGCCAACGCCGTGCCGGCCCGGCCCTCTTTGGCTAAGCGGTGGCCGTCCAAGCACGTGACAACGGAAGCGGCTTCGCCCGGGATGTTCATGAGGATGGCCGTCGTTGATCCGCCGTATTGGCTTCCGTAGTAGATGCCTGCGAGCATGATGACGGCGGCGGTCGGATCCAATGCATAGGTCATCGGCAGCAAAAGGGCAAGCGTGGCCACCGGTCCCAGCCCCGGCAAGACGCCCACCGCGGTGCCAATCAAAACGCCCAGGAAACAGTATCCTATATTGGCTAGGGTGAGTGCATTGTCTAAGCCCACGGCCAGGTGATTGATAAAGTCCATGCCCGACCCCCTAAAGCGAAGGCCACAGGGGCAGCTCCAAGCCGATGCCCGCAACGAAGACGACGGTTATCATAAGGTCGATGGCGGCCGTCAGAAGAAGCGTTTCGAGAAGCGTTCGCTTCAATAAGAGCGCTGAAGCGCCGGCCGTTAAAACCGTCATGGCCGTGATTAGTCCCAAGGGCTCGAGCACGAAGGCAAAAAAAAGAAGCAGGGCGGTCAAAACGATGAGGCGCTTGAGATCAAAGCGGTAAATCGGTTCGTGCGGCTTTTTGGGGGTGAAGGAGCCCTTGACGGCAATGGCTAGGCCCAAGAGCATCAAAAGCGTGCTTAAAAGTTTCGGAAAATACCCCGTTGCCATGCGCGAAGCCGTGCCCATGGGCAGGGCATCCGAAGCAAGGAAAAAAACTAAACCGATGGCGGCCAGGAATAAGCCGGCAGCCGTATCTCGGGAAAAACGAACCGAAGGCATGGCAGCGTACTCTACGAAAGGGAAAGCGATTTCAAAAGAGTTTCGTATTTTACCTGTTCTTTGGCAATCCATCGGGCAAAGTCTTGCGGGTTCAGAAGCTTCATGCCGCCTGCGATCCGGTCAAAAAGCGCGGCGCTATCGGCTAGCGACAGGGCGTAGCGGATATCCTCAAAAAGCGTTTGGCAAAGCGCAGGGTCCGTCCCCTTCGGAGCCAAGAGCCCGAACCAGGTGGAAAGGTCGCACGCGATGCCCAAGCTTTTGAGCGTCGGCACGGCCAAAGGCTCGTAGGGCGCTTCGGTCGTAACGGCAAGCGCCTTGAGCCTTCCGTCTTCAATGGCTTCGCGGCAACTGCCCCAGTTATCAAACATGAGGTCGGTTTCGCCTGAAAAGACGGAGAGCTGCGCGGCTTGCGCACCCGCATACGGGATATGCACCATGGGGTAGCCGTGCTGGCCGAGCACAAGGCCTGCGAGGTGGCCGGCCGAGCCGTTGCCGCCCGAGGCGAAGTTAAGCTCCCCGGGATGGGCTTTGATGTAGGCCAGAAGGCTTGCGGCATCGGTGAGCCCCCATTTTTTCATGGTCTGCGGCGTCATGACGAGGACATTCGGTGCATCGCTTAAAAGTGCTACGGGCGTGAAGTCGCCTGCCTCATAGGGCAGCCCTTTTTGAATATAGGGGTTGACAGCCAGGGTCGCTAGCGCCCCCACCACCAACGTTTTTCCGTCGGGGGCGGCCGTTTTGGCCGCTTGCATGCCGCGGGCGCCCGCCGCGCCCGGGCGGTTATCTACGACTGTCTTGCCCCAGCGCGACTTGAGCGCTTCGGATAAAAAGCGCGCCGACGCGTCCAGGGGACCTCCTGCCGGATACGGCACGATAATGCGCATGGTCCGGGCTTTGGCAAGCGCGGCAAGCGGCAAGGCCGCTGCGGCTGCGATAAATAAACGCCGAGAAAGCATAGCAGTGCATCCACAATAACCATTACAATTTAGATAATTGTAGTGTTTTCTCGGGCTTGGGCCATGACGATTGCATGGCCGATCGGCAGTTTATGCATGCACTTTCTGAGTTTTTCATGACAGCGGCGGGCTCCCAGCTAAGGCGGTGGGAGCTCTCGCGCATGGATAGTCTTTTGTCTGCCTTCGCGGGCGAGGCGGCTTTGCAGGTCGGATCCCCTTACGGGTGCGTGCTCAGAAATGCCCCGCACAGGCAAAAGATCGTGGGCTTGATGCCGGGCGAGCCCGAAGGGCCCGAATGCTCGGCCGCCCAGCTACTGATTGACTTTGAAGCGCTTCCCTTTCGCGAGCAATCCTTTGATCTTGTCGTGGCCGTTCACGCTTTGGAGCGTGCCTGTTCGCCCGAAGCTTTCATGAAAGAAATCTTTCGCGTACTCGCGCCGGAAGGCCGGTTTGTATTGCTGGGGCTTAATCCCTGGGGGCCTTGGTGGATGCGAAAAAAGAAAAAGCTTTTGGGACCTGCCACCTTTTTTGAACCCTATGCCGTTTCATCGGTTAAGCGGTTGATCGCCCCGTATGGGGTCATCGACCGGGGACAATTCGGCGTTTATAGCCCGTCATTAAGCGACAATCCTCAAACGCTCGTGCACTGGTCTTGGTGCGAAAAGGCGGGCGACCGGTGGTGGCCGGTGCTGGCTAACGGCTTTATGCTCGGAGCCGTTAAGAAGGTTGACGGCATGCGCTTGGTAGGAAAATTGCAAAAAAGCGCCGAAGAGCTCTTAGGCAAAAATTGGGAGGGGGCTCCCGTTGCGCAGTGCCGCAAGCTCTAAGTGCAAGGTCTCCGGCTCATTTTCCGATATCCGTTTTTCGCTTTCGGGTTGGCCGCGCGCAAGCCTCGCGCAGAAAAAAGATTTTCTTTAGAATTTGCGCCTCTAAAACGGAAGGTTTTTCACTGACTATGGCAGACGTTGAACGTAAACTCAAAATTTGGACCGACGGGTCCTGCAAATATAACCCCGGTCCGGGCGGCTGGGGAGCCTACCTCGTTTGGGGCGACAAGTCGCTTGAGCTTTGCGGCGGCGAAGAGGAAACAACGAATAACCGGATGGAACTCACCGCTGTGATTGAAGCGCTCTCGGCGGTGAAGCGCCCCGTACCGATGACGATCTATTTGGATAGCCAATACGTTAAAAACGGCATTGCGAGTTGGATTGCCCAATGGAAACGAAAGGGCTGGCGCACCGCTTCGGGCCAGGCCGTGAAAAACGTCGATCTCTGGAAAAAGCTCGATAGCCTGGTGGCAAGCCACGATATTGAGTGGCGGTGGGTGAAGGGCCACGCCGGCGAAGAAGGTAACGAGAAAGCCGATGAGCTTGCCAACCGGGGCGTGCCGGTGAAAAAACGCTAAAAGGAGAAAGTCATGGCTAACAAAGTTCGCCGCCAGGTGGCGCTCGATACGGAAACCACCGGCATGTTTGCCGACAAGGGCGACCGGCTGATTTCCATCGGGTGCGTGGAAATCGAGGAGCGGCGTCTGACGAAAAAGACTTTCTACCGGCTCATCAACCCCGAACGGGAAGTCGATGAAGAGGCCGCCCGCGTGCACGGCTACACGTGGGAAAAACTCAAAGGGCAGCCCCTTTTTGAAGATATTGTCGATGAGTTTCTTGCCTTCATCAAAGGGGCGGAGCTACTGATTCACAATGCCGAGTTTGACGTGGGCTTTTTGGATATGGAGCTGACCCGCTTAGGCAAAGGTAAGCTCAAAGACTACTGCTCGGGCATTGTCGATACGCTCGCGCTCGCGCGAAACTTGCGGCCCGGCCAGCGCAACAATTTGGATGTGCTCTGCTCGGTCTACGGCGTGGACAATACCGACCGTACGCTGCACGGCGCCTTAATCGACGCGCAGCTGCTTGCCAAAGTCTATTTGGCGATGACCCGCGGGCAAGAGTCCCTTGATATTTCCACGGTGGATATTTCGGCGCTGCCTCCGATGCCCGAAGACACATCCGTGTTGCGCATTGTCAAGGCTAGTGCCGAAGAGCTTCAAGCGCACGCGGCGACCATGGCGCTCATTGATAAAGAGAGCAAAGGGCAGACCGTATGGACTGAAGCCAAAGGCTAATAAAAAACGCGACAATGCCGGCCCGCCTGCCGGCATTGTTGTAATTGCTTACAAATCACTTCAATATTTTTGGTGAACTTCCTTATACGAAGAGAAAAATTCGGTTGGTAATATTGGCTTATTAACGACTAAGAATTATTTCCCTTTTCCGATTTTTCGAATTCCATGAGAAACAAATTGCAATGGGCCGGTGTCGGCTTGGCTTTGGCCGTGATGCTTTTATCCGGCTGCTCTGATCGCGGCGCGCGCACCGAACGTGCTCCGCTGCAAGTGACAACGCTGTCGGCGGAGCCGATCAGCACCTACCGCTGGGCCGAGACGTTCGGGCAGACCGAGGGGATTGAGCAGGTGGAGGTGCGCGCGCAGGTCAGCGGCGTGCTGCGCAAGCTGCACTTTAAAGAAGGCGAACGGGTAAAGGCCGGACAAACGCTTTTTGAAATTGAAAAAGACCCGTACGAAGCCGCGCTCACGCAGGCCGTGGCTCAAAGGCGCCAGGCTGAGGCCAATCTCACGAAAGCCAATCGCGACTACAAGCGCGCCGCTCAACTCATTAAGGTCAATGCCGTAAGCCGCCAAGACTACGATGATGCTAAAACGGCCGTGGACGTGGCTCAAAGCGAAGTGGCTTTAGCCAAGGCGCAGGAAACCAATGCCCGCATTGACTTGGAACATGCGTTGGTGCCCGCGCCGGTTGACGGCTATGCGGGAAAAAGCGAAGTCAATGTGGGGTCGCTTGTGACCGCGCAGACCACGCTTTTAACTTCCATTACCCAGCCCGATACGCTGCGCGTTTCATTTGCCATTAGCGACCGGGTCGTCTCGCAGGCAACCTTAACCGAAGACAATTTGGTCCAAGTTTTTATTCCCGATACCAAAACGCCCCTGATGGCAAAGCTTGACTATATCGGGCAGCAAATTGATGCCAACCGCGGCACGCTGAGGCTGCGCGCGGTGCTGCCGCCGACCGAAAAACTCAAGCCCGGCCAGTATGTGGAGGTGCGGCTCATGACGGGGCGCTTGGAAAACGTCTTTAGCCTGCCGCAGGGGGCGATTCGCCAGCGGCCCGACGGCACCTATTCGGTCTACGTGATGGATAACGGCTTGGCGCGCGAGCGAGAAGTTACGTTGAGCCACTGGGAGGGGACCCAGTGGATTGTCACTTCGGGCCTTAAAGCCGGAGACAAGGTCATTGTCGATCAGATTTTGCGCTTAAGGGATAAGCTGCCGGTGGCCGAGAAAAAGGTAGAGCCTGCCGCCGTTGAGGCCGAAAGCGGTGCCGCTGAGGCCAAGGCCTAAGCCGGGAGGAAGCCATGCTTTCACAGTTTTGTATCCGCCGGCCGATTTTTGCCTCCGTGATGTCGATTTTGATCGTCATCGCCGGGCTTGTGGCTTCCCGCGTTTTGCCGCTTTCGCAGTATCCGGATATTTCGCCGCCGAGCGTCTCGGTATCGGCTTCTTACGAAGGGGCGGATGCTCAGACGCTTGCCCGTACGGTGGCCGCACCGATTGAAGACCAACTCTCGGGCGTGGAGGGGCTGCAGTACTACACGACTTCCATTCGCTCAAATGGCGACGTGCGTATTTCCTGCGTCTTTGAAGTGGGCACCGATCCGAATGACGCCATGCTGGAAATCAATAACCGCGTGCGCACGGCCGAACGGCGGCTGCCTGAGACCGTGCGGCAAAACGGCGTCTCGGTGAGAAAGCGCTCGGAAGAGACGCTTTTGATGATGGCGCTTACCTCGCCCGACGGCTCGATGAACACCACGCAGCTAGCCGACTACGCCAACCTCAATATGGTCGATGACCTAAAGCGCATCCCGGGCGTGGGCGACGTGAGCGTTTTCGGTAATGTGCAAGGCGCCATGCGCATTTGGCTTAATCCGGACAAGATGGCTCAGTTGGGCGTGACGGTGCAGGACGTGGAAAATGCCGTGGAGATGCAAAACCGGCAGTATGCGGCTGGCCAAGTGGGCGCAGCGCCCACCGCTGACGACCAGCAGCTTTTTTATACCGTCACGACCGAAGGGCAGCTTCTTACGCCCGAGCAATTCGGCAACATTACCATCCGCTCGGACGGCCCCGACGGGCAAATCCGCATCAAGGACATTGCCCGCGTGGAAGTGGGCAAAAGAAGCTACACGTCTTACAACCTTTTAAATGATCAGCCCGCCATCACCGTGGGCGTTTACCTGCAAACGGGCGCTAACGCCATGGGCACGGCCGAACTTGTGAAGGCCGAAATTGACAGGCTGGTGGCCAACTTCCCCGAAAACCGCATTGCGCATACGGTGACCGATGATACGACCGTTTTTGTGGAGGCCTCTTTAAGCGAAGTAGGTAAGACGCTCATTGAAGCGGGTCTTTTGGTGCTCATTGTGGTGTACGTCTTCTTGCAGAACTGGCGCGCGACGATCATTCCGATGATTGCCGTGCCGGTTTCTTTGATCGGCACCATGGTGGGGCTGTGGCTATTTGATTTTTCGCTGAATACGCTCACGCTTTTTGCCATGACGCTTGCGATCGGCATTGTGGTTGACGATGCCATTGTGGTGTTGGAAAACGTCGAGCGCATTATGGTAAGCGAAGGGCTCGGGCCGAGGGCGGCCGCCAAAAAGGCCATGAAAGAAGTGGCCGGTGCCTTGGTTGCCATTGTACTTGTGCTTTCGGCGGTGTTTGTGCCGGTGGCCTTCTTGGGCGGGATGGCAGGCGAACTCTACCGCCAGTTTGCCATCACGATTACGATTTCGGTGGCGCTTTCGGGCTTTGTGGCTTTGACGCTCACGCCCGCGCTTTGCGCTATTTTGCTCAAAAACGAACACAAGGAACCGGGCAAATTCTTCTCGGCGTTTAACCGCGGCTTGGGGCGCTTGACGCACCTCTTTCAGCGCGTGGTGGGCACCGCGCTGCACCATCGGGTGATAAGCGGCATCATTTTGGTGTTGGTGGGGCTGGCCTGCTGGGGCATGGTGCAGATTACGCCGACCTCCTTTGTGCCGCGCGAAGACCAGGGCGTGGTGCGCATGTCGCTTACTTTGCCGGAAGGGGCGTCGCTAAACCGCACCGAGCACGTGGCCGATGAGATTCAACTTAAGCTCGGGAAGATCGAAGGCGTGGAATCGGTTTTGACCTTGACGGGTTTTGATACGGTGGCAAACGACGTAAGGCAAAATGCCGCGACCTTTGTGCTGAAATTAAAGCACTGGGATGACCGCAAAAATACCGCCAACGACGTGGTGCGCGAAGTACAGGCCATCGGCAACAGCCTCACCGAAGGTACGGCGGTTGCTTCAACGCCCGCGCCGATTCGGGGGCTCGGGTCAGCCGCCGGTTTTACGGGTTTTTTGCAGTCGCGTGAAAGCGATGATCCGCTTTTGCTGCAACAAGTCTCCGAAATGTTTATCGACGAGCTCTCGCGCTCGCCGCTGCTGACGGGCCTTCGTGCCACGGCTAAAGCCGAGTCCCCGATGCTTGCGATCCAAGTCGACGAGGCCAAGGCAATGGCCATGGGCGTGGATATCAGCGATATCTACGGTACGCTCTCAGCCATGATGGGCAGCACCTACATTAACGACTTTACCCGCAACGGCAAGATTAACCGCGTGATCATGCAGGCTGATACGAAGTACCGCATGACCCCGGATGACCTGGGACGCTCGTGGGTGAGAAATAGCGCCGGCGACATGGTCCCGATGTCTACCTTGATTTCTTGGGAAAGAACGTCGGGTTCGGAAACCCTCTCGCGCATGAACGGCTACTTGGCCGCGCGCTTCATGGGCGAAGCTTCCCACGGGGTGAGCTCGGGTGAAGCCATTGCCGAGGTCGAGCGCATTGCCGAGGAAGTTTTGCCTGAGGGCTACGCGATCGGCTGGATCGGACAGGCCTTCCAGGAAAAGCGCTTGGGCTCTTCGGCGGCAACCGCCTTTATCTTCGGCATCATTGTGGTGTTTCTTATTTTGGCTGCCCAGTATGAGCGCTGGTCGCTGCCGATTGCGGTGGTGCTTGCCGTGCCCTTCTCGGCGTTGGGCGCCCTCTTGGCTACGTACCTTCGGGGCATGTCAAACGACATTTACTTTCAGATCGGGCTTTTGGTGCTCGTGGGCTTAACAGCCAAAAATGCCATTTTGATTGTGGAATTTGCCGCGCAAAAACTCGAGCAAGGTAAGAGCGTTTTCGATGCCGCTCTCGAAGCCGCTTCCATCCGGTTGCGTCCGATTTTGATGACGTCGCTTGCCTTTATTTTGGGCGTATTGCCCTTGGCGATTGCTACGGGCCCGGGCGCGGCGGCGCGCCAATCAATGGGCACGGGCGTTTTAGGCGGGATGCTCGCTGCGACCTGCATTGCCATTATCTTTGTGCCGGTGTTCTTTACTTGGTTTGTCTCTAAGAAACCCGTGCGGCGCGATGATGACGATGAAGAAACAGAAGCTGCCTCACCCTTTTTAAGCCATCCGGAAAAGCCGGATGAGCCGAAAAAGCCGTAGGGTGTGCTTTTTGTGAAACAGGCGAAAGTGGCAGGGGTGAGTTCCTGCCATTTTCGTTTTGGAAGTGCCAGTAAGTTCTCTAGGTTAATAAAAACGAATGGGGGAGGCTAAATTCTTTAGTAGTGCAATGACGCTCCAAGCTGTGGATGTGCTCGACTTGGGGTTTCGTGAATCGGGCTTTGAGGAGATCGTGATCTCCGCGCTCATAAGATCGTTTTTAATTTGCAAATGATGGGTGTTCACTTCCGTTGTCGGATCGCTTTGAATGGTGACTTGCACCTGATCCGGATTAGTGGCTAATGTGGCGACGACCGCTACATTGACATTTTTAGGAAAGCCTTCGATGGCGTCCTTAACGCTTCCGGTAAATACCGTGACCTTTTGATCTTCAGGAAGGTTTTGCCCTTTCAAATAGGGAGCTCCGTTTAGACTTTTGGGGGCTTTGGTGTTGCCGATGGATAATTGGGCATTGCCCATTAAGGCAAACGTTTGCATGAGATCTAACCCGCCGATTGCGCCATTCGGAATATAGAGCCTGCTGCCTGCAAGGCGTGCCGCTTCAATAAGCTGTTCTTTAAAGCTTTCGTCGGCTAAGGCGCCGGCAGAAACGGCGACCAGGTCGCAGCCTTGGGACAAAATCTTTTCACCGTATTGCTTTAAAGCGTCGCGGCCTGCAAATTCCACGACAATATCAGGGTTTGTTGCTAAAAGTTCCTCTGCGGAGTGAACGGCCGTGACTCCGATGGATTGGGCTAGTGTTTGGGCGTGCTCAAAGTGATTAGCCAGCAAGCTCGTAATTTGGTAGTCCTTAGATAAAAGCTTCACGGCGTTTTGGCAAAAAATCGTCCCGAGTGCGCCGCAGCCGATGACCGCAATGGTTCGCATAACCTTCTCCTTGGTCATTATTTCTAAATGCTACTCTTCACTTATGAATATGGCAGCATCTTTTAGTGATGTGTTAGTTTCTCACAGATTCTATGAGTTACCCATAGATATACCAAGGTATCCCTGGATATCCGTTGATATCCATTGATATCTATTGTTATCCATCGTTATCCCATGTTATACCTCCGTGTGATGATTTGTCCTAACGCCGGCAATGCGTTGCGCGCCTACTGAAAACCTTCTTAATGATCTTCGGCATCCGTTTTAATTTAAAATTTAGCTGTAATTTTTTTACGGGACCAGGAGATGCTGAAATCGTTTCAGGTTAAAAACTTTAAGCAGTTTAAAGATTTGACTCTTGACTTATCCAGGGTAAGAGATTATCGATTTGGTGAGGATTTAATCTGCCATGCTCCCCAAGGCGACCTTGTAAAAACGGCGGTCGTTTTTGGTCGGAATGCTTCCGGCAAGAGCAATTTATGCCTTGCTATCATGGATGTCACTTTCCATTTATCCGATAGTAAAGTTGGTATGGATAAGTACGATTTCTATTTGAACGCAGATTCGGAAAGTAAAGTCGCAACATTTTGTTATCACTTTTATTTAAATGGCGAGGACATTATTTACGAATACGATAAAGAAAGTGTCGATAAAGTGGTCCGTGAAGTCATTACGGTCGGTAATCAAATTGTTATCGAAAGAAATGGGAAGGAGGTTAATTTTTCACCGGAAAACGCTGATAAATACGGGTTTCAATCTTTGCAGTGGGATAGCTTTAAAGAGCAGCCGCTCTCCGTTTTGAAATTTATTACTCGCAATGTTCCTTTGACTAAGAATAATCCTTTGCGGCAATTAATGAATTTTGCAACACACATGTTGCTGTTTACTCGAGTTGATTTCGGCAATGCATTTATCAGTCCGGCATTCAAAGTGGAAAAATTGCACGACTATATTTGTCGGAACAATTTAATTGATGATTTTCAGAAGTTTCTCAAGAATGCGGCCGTGAACGAAGAGATTGTGGAAAAGACGAACGATCAAGGCGAAAGACTGCTTTATTTTAAGCATAAGAAGGATATCCCAATGGTATCGGTAGCTTCAAGCGGTACCCAAGCGTTACTGTTACAGTTTTACTGGTTGAATGAAATTTCTCGGAAAACAAGTAAGGCTTCTTTTGTATTCGTTGATGAATATGATGCGTTTTATCACTATGAATTGGCTGAGAGAATTTACACCTTAATGAGAAAGAATTGCCCTGTACAATGCATTCTTACCACGCATAACACCAACTTAATGAGTAATAAAAATGGACGTCCGGATACCTTCTTAATCATTACTCCGGACAGAGTGCAAAGCATGGCTGATTTGACGCAACGCGAGGTCAGAGTAGGTAATAATTTAGAAAAGCTTTACATGGCCAATGAGTTCAATGTCAAATAAAAAATTACCGAAGGAATAAAAACAGAAGTCGGCATTTTCAAGCAACTACAAAAATGTGGATTGTATTCGTTGTTGCGTCAGGGGATTGCTTGAATGAAACGCCGTATGAGAAACCGCAGGTACGGTATTGTGGGAGGCAGCAGACTATACCCCGCCACCTTCCCGATGTGGTCAGGAAATTGAAATCTAGGATGTTTTCTCTTAAAGCTTCGCTTAAGAGAAAACGTAGCGCCTGAAAATCGCGTTGATTTCAGCCTCAGAGGCCGGGATCTCTTCTTCTTTGCCGATGTAATTCGCTTGAATCGACTCGTCAATAAACCGGTCCAAATCCGGCATTCGCCGGCCGTACTCTTTTTCTAAGCCGTTTTGCTTTTGAATTAAGAGCGCTTTCAAGGGAGCTGCCATATACGGGAAGAATTCATCGGCAAAAGAAACTAACTCGCTAATGCAAACGGGCGGCAATTGTCCGAAGCGGTTAATCCATTGCGAGCACAAAAGAGGCCTAATAACATAGAGATATTTCTTAAGCCAAACGCTTTCGCCTTGAAGATAATCCCGGTAATTGCCTTTAGCCATGCCTTGGTAGCTAAAAAAGAGCTTTTGTAGCGAGATGTAGTTGTTGGCAAGAGCCAAGAGTTCACCACAAAAGCTCGCGTTAGGAACATATTGAATCGGCGAGCGAAGCCATTCAAGCAAATTGCTATTGGCTTTGAGCATGAGTTTCAAAGCTTTGGAAAGATCCCAACCGTTAATATCCCAGACGGCATCCACGGGTTCTTCAATAACGTCGCGCACAGGGTACACCGATATGTAATCTTGGGGCCTGCGTACGTACAAAAAACGGATGTCATAGTCTGAATCTTTGGACGCGAATCCCCAAGCCCGCGAGCCGGATTCACACGCATACAAAATCTTGATGTCATGCGTTTTTTCCAATTGCAAAAGCCTTGCACGGATTTCTTCGGTAGTTAGCATCCCGGCGTCCTTTTGTTCTACGAAAGTGTGTCAATCGGAATAATTTTAAGAATCTTTTTTGCCTTTTCTTCGCTTGCTAGGCTCGGCGGATCCACGCCTTCGAGTTCATAGGTCAGACCCAGCTCCTTCCACTTATAGGCGCCGAAAGTGTGATAGGGGAGGACCTCCACCTTTTTGACGTGCTTGAGGCCGGCGATAAAATCCGAGAGCTTTTGCAAGTCGCCTTCGTTATCGGTGTAGCCCGGAACGAGAACATGCCGAATCCACATGTCTTTGCCGATTTCGTCAAGGTACTTGGCGCAATCCAAGATAGAACGGTTGCTGTGCTTGGTGAGCACGCGGTGCTTGGCATCGTCAATTTGCTTGATATCGAGCATGACCAAGTCGGTCACATCCATTAATGCTTTAAATTTCGGTAAAAAACTGTCCCGATGGCTAAAGGGCTGCCCGCAAGTGTCAATGGTGGTGTGAATGCCTTCTTTTTTGGCCAACGTAAAAAATTCGAGCATAAAGTCAAGCTGCAGCAGCGGTTCGCCGCCGCTTACCGTAATGCCGCCTTCTTCTCCCCAATAGGAGCGGTACCGCAGGGCAAAATCAAGAATTTCCCGAGGACTTTTTTCTTCGCCGATTCCCGTCTTCCAGGTATCCGGATTGTGGCAATAAAGGCAGCGCATCTTGCAGCCCTGAAGAAAGAGCACGAAGCGTACGCCTGGGCCGTCGACCGAACCGAAGGTTTCGTAAGAATGAACAAATGCATTGGTCACGGAAGGCTCCTTAAAAAGAATAGGCCGGCTTTCCCAGCGCTTTGGAAAAGCCGGCTTGTGCGATCAGTTAATGCGAAGCGTTACATGCGCTTGTGGCACGTACGGGCGATCACATCCAACTGTTGTTCGCGCGTGAGGTCGATGAACTTCACGGCGTAGCCGGAGACGCGGATCGTAAAGTTGGCGTACTCGGGCTTTTCCGGGTGTTCCATGGCATCCACGAGCTTTTCCGTACCGAAGACGTTCACGTTGAGGTGATGGGCGCCGCGTTCAAAGTACCCGTCCATGACGGCAACCAAGTTGCGGGCACGTTCTTCGGGGCTGTGTCCCAAGGCATCGGGGCTAATCGTTTGCGTATTGGAGATGCCGTCCAAAGCGTATTCGTACGGGAGTTTCGCTACCGAGTTAAGCGAGGCCAAAAGCCCGTTTTGTTCGGCACCGTAGCTCGGATTGGCTCCGGGCGAAAGCGGCTCGCCCGCTTGCCGGCGATCGGGCAGCGACCCTGTTGCCTTGCCGTAGACCACGTTCGAGGTAATCGTCAAGATCGAGGTCGTCGGCTCGGAATTGCGATAGGTGTGGTACTTGCGAAGCTTCTTCATGAAAGACTTCAAAAGCCACACGGCGATGCTGTCGGCACGGTCATCGTCGTTGCCGTAGCGCGGGAAGTCGCCTTCGGTTTCGTAGGAAACGGCAACGCCTTGCTCGTTGCGGATGGTCTTCACCTTGGCGTACTTGATGGCGCACAGCGAATCCACCACGTGCGAGAAGCCCGCAATGCCCGTAGCAAACGTGCGGCGAACGTCCGTATCAATCAAAGCCATTTCGGCGGCTTCGTAGTAATACTTATCGTGCATGTAGTGGATGAGGTTGAGCGTATTGACGTAAAGGCCGGCCAACCAGTCCATCATGATGTCAAAACGGTGCATGACTTCGTCATAGTCCAGGTATTCGGACGTGATCGGGCGAAGTTCGGGCCCTACCTGCATCATCGTGAGTTCATCAACGCCGCCGTTGATTGCGTACAAAAGGCACTTGGCGAGGTTGGCACGGGCACCGAAAAATTGCATTTCCTTGCCGGTTTCGGTCGCCGAGACGCAGCAGCAAATGGAGTAGTCATCGCCCCAGATCGGACGCATCACGTCATCGTTTTCATATTGCACCGAGGAGGTGTCAATCGAAATCTTTGCGGCATACTTCTTGAAAGCCAGCGGCAGGTGGCGCGTATAAAGGATCGTCAGATTAGGCTCAGGCGACGGCCCCATGTTCTCTAACGTGTGCAAGAACCGGAAGTCGTTTTTCGTTACCATCGAGCGGCCGTCCATGCCGAGGCCTGCCAACTCAAGCGTGGCCCACACCGGGTCGCCCGAGAAGAGCTGGTTGTAAGACGGGATGCGGGCAAACTTCACCATGCGGAATTTGAGCACCAAGTGGTCGATCAACTCTTGGGCTTCGCTTTCGGTTAAGGTGCCTTCAGCCATGTCGCGTTCGATATAAATATCCAAGAAGGTCGAAATGCGGCCGACGGACATTGCCGCGCCGTTTTGCGTCTTGATCGCGGCAAGGTAGCCGAAGTAAAGCCATTGCACGGCTTCGCGGGCATTCTTGGCAGGCTGGGAAATATCGTAGCCGTAGTCGGCTGCCATGACCTTCATCTGCTCCAAAGCGCGGATTTGGTCGGTGATTTCTTCACGCTGGCGGATCACTTCATCGGTCATGATGCCGCAGCCGCAGTGGGCCATATCGTCTTTTTTCTTGGCAATCAAGAAGTCAATGCCGTAAAGAGCCACGCGGCGGTAGTCGCCCACAATGCGGCCGCGCCCGTAGGTATCGGGCAAGCCCGTGATGATTTTGTTTTTGCGGGCCAAACGCATTTCGGGCGTATAGGCATCGTAGACGCCTTGGTTATGCGTTTTATGGTATTCCGTGAAAATCTTATGGAATTTGGGATTGGGCGTATAGCCGTAGGTCGTGCAGGCTTGCTCGGCCATCTTGATGCCGCCAAAGGGCATGAAGGCACGCTTTAAAGGCTTGTCGGTTTGAAGGCCGACCACTTTTTCCAGCTCCTTCGTGCCGTCGGCAATATAGGCAGCCTTGTAGGCCGTGATGCCGGATACGATTTCTGTTTCCATGTCCAGGACACCGCCTTTGGCGCGTTCCTGTTTTTGCAAATCCTGCACGATGCCCCAGAGCTTGTCGGTTGCTTCAGTGGCCGGTGCGAGGAAGGATTCATCGCCGTCGTAGCAACGATAGTTCATTTGGACGAAGTCGCGGACATCGACATCATCGACCCAGTGGGTTCCTTTAAAACCACGCCATTCATTTCTCATGGTTCGGTACTCCCGTTAAGTAATATTGAAATTCTTTCTTAAGGGGTGGGCCGTAAAGGCAATCTAAATCACAACATTCAATTCTGAGTGACGGTCCCAAGCACGGCATTTTAGCGCTAACCACATGCCGTTTCCTCCTTTTTGATGCCCCAAATTATTCAGTGAGTCGCGTGTTTCGTCAATACTCTAAAAGGTATTTCAAACGGCGAAATTGTAAGTGTTTTTGAAGTGTTAGCTTTAGATTAAGAGACGGATAGAAAGGATCTATTATCTGTGCGCAAAGATGTGTGCGCTCTCCGTGTGCCGGTAGCCAGAAAGCTCCGACGCATTGCTACAATTCGATAAAACGTATTGAGAAAAAATCATGGCGATTACCGTTATCGAAACAAAAATTCCGGAAATAAAAATTATCGAACCCCGGGTCTTTGGCGATGAGCGGGGATTTTTTATGGAATCCTTCAACCAAAGGGACTTTACCCGGCTAGTGGCGGACGTGCACTTTGTGCAGGACAATCACTCTAAGAGCAAAAAAGGCGTGATCCGAGGGCTTCACTACCAGTTGCCGCCGCACGCCCAAGCCAAACTCGTTCGCTGTCTTTCGGGGGCCATCTTTGATGTGGCTGTGGACATTCGGCCGGCTTCGCCAACCTTTAAGCAATGGGTGGGCGTGGAGTTAAGCGCAGACAATAAGCGAGAGCTCTGGATTCCCGAGGGGTTTGCCCACGGCTTTGTGGCTTTAAGCGACTTTGCCGAAGTGTTTTATAAGACCAATGACTTCTGGCACAAGGAGTGCGAAGCTAGCATTCGCTGGGATGATCCGGATTTGGCGATTGCGTGGCCTTTGGATGTTCTCCCGTGCTTATCGGAAAAAGATCGGGCGGCTCCGTTCTTATCCGAAGCCCGATTATTTCAATAGTTGAGTTCAAGATGATTTTAGTGACTGGCGGAGCCGGCTTTATCGGCTCGAATTTTATTTTGGATTGGTTAAGCGCAAGCGATGAACCGGTCGTCAACCTGGATGCGCTTACCTATGCCGGCAATTTGCAAAACCTGGAAAGCTTAAAAGGCGATCAGCGGCATATTTTTGTGCACGGCAATATCGGGGATGCGGATTTAGTGGCTTCGCTTTTTGCCCGCTACCGCCCGAGGGCTGTGGTTCACTTTGCAGCCGAAAGCCACGTGGACCGCTCGATTTTCGGGCCGGATGCGTTTTTTAAAACCAACGTGATGGGAACGCTTAATCTCTTGGAATGCGCCAAGGCGTTCTGGGATCAAACCCGGGGCGAGGAAAAGGAGCGCTTTCGTTTTCTTCATGTGAGCACCGACGAAGTCTACGGCAGCTTGCGTTTTGATGAGGCGCCTTTTACGGAAGAAACGCCTTATCGGCCCAATTCGCCCTATTCAGCCTCTAAAGCGTCAAGCGACCATGCCGTGCGGGCCTGGTTTCACACCTACGGCTTTCCGGTACTGACGACCAACTGCTCGAATAATTACGGGCCCTACCAGTTTCCGGAAAAGCTCATTCCGCTTGTCATTCATAATGCCTTGTCTCGGTTGCCGCTTCCGATTTATGGCGACGGCCTCAACATCCGGGACTGGCTTTACGTAAAAGACCATTGCGAGGCGATCCGCACGGTGCTGCAAAAGGGTACGCCCGGTGAAACCTACAATATCGGCGGCCGAAACGAAAGAAATAACCTCACGATCGTGCAAACGATTTGCGGCTTGCTCGATGAATGGGTACCCCACGAGGCGGGTCCCTATGCAAACCTCATTGAGTTTGTAAAGGACCGTCCGGGGCACGACCGGCGTTACGCAATCGATGCCACGAAAATCCGTACGCAATTGGGGTGGGAACCCAAAGAAAGTTTTGAAACGGGTATCCGAAAAACCGTTCGCTGGTATCTTGATCACCCCGAGTGGGTGCAAGGTGTGCTCACGGGTGCCTACCGCGAATGGACAGCCAAGCAATACGGCTCTTTGAGGGTGGCCGGATGAAAATAGCCTTGCTCGGAAAAAACGGTCAAGTGGGGTGCGAGTTGCAAAAACTCCTCGCCTCTCACGGGGAGCTTTTGGCTTTGTCTCGTGAGGAGCCCGGAGGCGACCTTACGGACGTGCCGGCTATGATCGGTAGGCTTGAAGCTTTTTCTCCGGACATTATTTTTAACGCCGCCGCTTACACGGCCGTTGACCGGGCGGAAACGGAAAAAGAAGCGGCCTATCAGATCAATGCGCATGCGGTGAAGGCCCTGGCCGATTACTGCGCTCGAAAGCACTGCCTTTTCGTTCATTTCAGCACAGATTATGTTTTTGACGGTTCAGGCGTCACCCCTCGCGACGAATTAGCCCCATGCCGCCCGATTAACGTGTACGGCAAAAGCAAGCTTTTGGGAGAAATCGCCGTTAGGGAAAGCGGCTGTCCCTATTTGCTCTTTCGAACGAGCTGGGTCTATGGCGAGCACAGTCACAACTTTCTCAAAACGATTTTGCGCTTAGCTCAAACGAAAACAGCGATTGATGTAGTCAATGATCAAGTGGGGGCGCCAACCGCGGCCGGCATGATTGCTGAGGTTTCAGCCAAATTGGCCCTAGATTGCTGCACCGCGAAGGGCCGTTGGGAAGGCCTCTATAACCTCGTCCCCGATGGGGAGGTCTCTTGGTACGGCTTTGCGTGCTGGATTATCCAAGAAGCTCAAAAGAGGGGCTTTAAGATGACGCTTACCCCGTCATCGGTTCGACCGATTTCAAGCCGGGAGTATCCGACAGCAGCCAAGCGCCCGCTCAACTCCCGTCTAAATAACGGCAAGTTAAAAGCGGTTTGGGGTGGCGAGGTCAAAGACTGGTCGTGGTATGCCCGACCGGTTTTGGAGTCGATATTAAGAGACAAGGAGGCCTGAGATGGCAAGAAAAGGGATTATTTTGGCTGGCGGCTCGGGAACGCGTTTATATCCCGTGACGCTTACGGTAAGTAAGCAGCTTTTGCCGATCTACGATAAGCCGATGATCTACTATCCGCTCACTACGCTGATGCAGGCCAAAATCCGGGATATCCTGATTATTTCCACGCCGAGAGACATCAGCCGTTTTGAGGAGTTATTAGGCGATGGTTCCCAATGGGGGGTGAATCTTTCGTATTGCGTTCAACCGAGTCCTGATGGTTTAGCCCAAGCGTTTATTTTAGGCAGGGATTTTATCGGGGGTGATCCTTGTGCATTGATTTTGGGAGACAACATTTTCCACGGGCCGCTCAATCATTTGCTTGAAAAGGCCATGCTAAGGCAAACCGGTGCCACCGTTTTTGCTTATCACGTCAATGATCCACAGCGCTACGGCGTGGTGGAGTTTGACAAGGAAATGCGAGTTCTCTGCATTGAAGAAAAACCTCAACGGCCGAAATCCAACTACGCTGTCACGGGACTTTACTTTTATGACAATTCGGTCTGCGATATTGCGGCGACTATCAAGCCCAGCGCTCGAGGGGAGCTTGAGATCACGGACGTGAATGCCGCGTACTTAAAAGAGAGACTGCTTTCGGTAGAAATGATGCAAAAGGGCTTTACTTGGCTTGATACCGGAACGCACGATAGCCTTTTGGAAGCGGGGGCTTATATTGCAACCATACAAAATCGTCAGGGCATTCTTATCGGAAGTCCTGAGGAGACGGCGTTTTTAAACGGTTGGATAAAACGGGAAGATTTACTTAAACAAGCTGACATACTCAAAGATACTACTTATGGACAATATCTAAGGCTAGTCGGGTCCGGCTCTATTTGATGGTGAATAAAGGAAGGAGACCAAAAAGAAGGTATTCTTTGTATTCGCCCACGGTTTTGACTTTAATCAGCGGAAAAAATCGAAGCAAATAGACCCATTTTCGTTTTTGATTCTCACGCAGCATGAAAGAATATTCTCGGTGAAGGTAGCTCAGAACTAAGCGACGTTTGTCCTCCATAATTTCACCCTGAAGCGCTGTCGTATTTTGTGGATAAAGCCGGTATTGAATCAATGGTTCCGGAATGTTGTAAAACATGGTAACAGCCATGAGACGTGCAAACAGCATGTGATCTTCACAAGGTGAATAAGCCTCTTCCCAACAAATATGATTTTTTAGTAAAACGCTTTTTCGGATCATGCAGGCCGAATGAATAATCGGAATGTGGCTTAACATAGCATTTTTGATATCAACGCTGCGTTGAGGGCGCCTTAATAATCTGTTTTTGGGAATTTGGATGGCCCATGAGCCGCATACGCCGGTTTGCGGATGCGCATCCAGATAAGCGACTTCTTTTTCCAATCGAGTCGGCATGCAAATGTCATCATGGTCGAAGATGGCAAGATATTCGCCTTGGGCAAGGGTAAGTAGCTTGTTGCGCGAAGCGGAGATACCGAGATTTTTCTCGTTTTTAACGTAAACGATACGCTTATCTTGATAAGAAGCCACAATATCGTCAAGCATTGTGTTTTCCGGCGAATCGTTAAGCAGAATAAACTCAAAATCGGTAAAGGTCTGGTTTAGAACCGACTCAATAGCCTCTTTGAGCATTGCAGGATCTGTGTTATAGAGCGGTGTCAGAACTGAAACTTTGGGCATGGCGAATAATATCTTTGCAAATTACTTCTCAAGACGAATCAGATAGGGTGTGTGGTCGCTCGGCTTTTGCCACTTTCGCGGAGCCTTATCAATTTGCGCGGACTTCAGCAACCCTTTAAGTTCTTCGGAGACCAAGATGTGGTCAATGCGCAAGCCGTGATTTTTTTGAAAGCCGAGCATTCGGTAGTCCCACCAAGTAAATAGGTTTTCCGGCTGGTCAAATTGGCGGAAGGTATCAAATAGGCCGAGATCAAGCAGGGCTTTAAACGCAGCGCGCTCCTCGGGCGAAACAAGAATATTGCCCTCCCAGGCTTTGGGATTCCAGACGTCGCGGTCATCAGGCGCAATGTTAAAGTCACCCAATAAAGCGAGACGATGGTGAGCTTTGAGCTCTTCGGTTAGCCAAAGGCGCAAGTGCTCAAGCCACTCAAGTTTATAGTGAAATTTCTCGCACCCGACCTCAGCACCGTTTGGAAAATATCCGCAAACAACGCGCACTTGGCCGATTTCAGTATTAAAGGTACCGGCAATGAGCCGTTTTTGTTCATCGGCAAACGTCGGAATGTTCTTAACGACTTGGACGGGCGTTTCAACCGTCTCCTTGCGGTAGAGAATCGCAACGCCATTGTAGGTCTTTTGCCCGCACCAGATGGCTCCGTACCCCGCGGCTTCAAGAGAAGCTGCGGGGAACATTTCATCGGTCATTTTCAACTCTTGAAGGCACAAAATGTCGCACTCGGTGGCGGTCAGCCAATCGGTGACATGGCCGATGCGCATTTTTAAGGAGTTGACGTTCCAAGTCGCTAATTGCATACGAAGCTCCTATTCTTGGCTAATGCCGGAATGGCGCAAAAGAGCGTCAATCGTCGGCTTGCGGCCTCGGAAAGCCACAAAGGAATCCATGGCCGGGCGAGAGCTTCCGACGGCGAGCACTTCGTCAAGCCATTTTTTGCCGGTTTGCGGATTAAGTACGCCGGTTTCTTCAAAAAGCGAGAAAGCGTCGCTGCTGAGTACTTCGGCCCACTTGTAGCTGTAGTAGCCTGCGGCGTAGCCGCCGGCAAAGATATGGCTAAAGGAGTTGGGGAAGCGGTTATAGTCGGGCTGGTCCGTGACGGCGACTTCCTGCCGAACGGCTTTCAGTAAGCCCTGAATGCTGTCCTTACTCGGATCAAATTCGGTGTGAAGCAGCATGTCAAAAAGGCCGAATTCAAGCTGCCGGACCATGGCCATGGCACTTTGGAAATTTTTAGCCGCAAGCATCTTCTCGTAAAGCGGGCGCGGTAACGGCGCTCCGGTCTTCACGTGCGAAGAGAGCTTTTCAACGACAGTCCAATCCCAGGCAAAATTTTCCATAAATTGGCTCGGGCACTCGACGGCATCCCACTCGACGCCGTTGATGCCGCTTGCAGCAGCGTCTTCCACGCGAGTGAGCATGTGGTGCAAGCCGTGGCCGAATTCATGAAAAAGCGTGAGCACATCGTCGTGCGTTAGCAGCGCGGGTTTGTCTCCCACAGGCTTGGAGAAATTGCAGACCAAATAAGCAATCGGCGTTTCAATGCGGCCGTTGTGGCGGCGACGCACGCGGTCGTTATCCATCCAAGCGCCGCCGCGCTTATTCGGGCGGGCGTAAAGGTCCATATAAAATTGTGCGAGCTTTTCGCCTGAGGCGTTTTCAATGCGGAAAAACTTCACATCGGGGTGCCAAACAGGGGCTGTGTCGGGAACAATGCGAATGTTAAAGAGCTTTTGAACGAGTCCGAAAAGGCCATTAAAAACAGCCGGCTCCGTAAAGTACTGTTTGACCTCTTGATCGGAATAGGCGTATTTGGCTTCGCGTAGCTTTTCACTGGCATAGGTTAAGTCCCAGCTTTGCGGATCGTCAATGCCCAATTTTTCTTTGGCAAAGGCTTTGAGCTCCTTAATGTCGCGCCGAGCTTGCGGGAGGCTGCGCCGGGCAAGGTCTCGCAAAAAGTGAACTACTTCTTCAGGACTCGTGGCCATTTTGGTGGCTAAAGAGACTTCACCGTAATTTTTGTATCCCAGAATATGGGCTTCCGTTTGGCGCAGTTGCACCAAGCGCAGCATGACGTCGTTATTGTTAAATTTTCCGCCGCAGTCAAATTCCGAGGCGCGGGTGACATAGGCATGGTAAAGCGTTTCACGCAACTTGCGGTTTTGCGCATAGCGCAAAACGGCGAGGTAGTGCGGTACTTGAAGGGTAATTTTGTAGCCCTCTTGCCCGTCGGCTTGAGCCGTTTCCCTAAAGGACTCAATATCATCGGCAGGAATGCCGGCTAACTCTTTTTTATCCGTCACTAAAAGGCTGAAGGCGTTCGTGGCATCCATCAAATTTTCCGAAAACTTTTGGCTTTCTTGGGCGAGCGCTTCTTTGACGGGCTTGAGCTTATTTTTTTCATCTTCGGAAAGAAAGGCACCGGAAAGCTTAAATTCCACGAGCTCTTCGTTGACGATGCGTTGGCGCGTGCTGCTTAACTTGGCAAATTCAGGGCTTTCTTTGATAGCGAGGTATTTTTTTGAAAGCGAGCTTTGCGAGAGTTCAATCCAGAATTGGGTTACCAGCGGCAAGGCTTCGTTATAGGCTTGGCGTAGTTCGGGCGTATCGCAAACGCTCATTAAGTGGCTGACAACGCCCCAGGCGCGGGATAAGGCAAGAGTCTTTTCTTCAAGCGGCTCGATGACCGCTTCCCAGGTAGCGGGCGTATCCTCTCGCGTAACGTTTTCTAAGGTTTCCTTGGTTTGGGCAATTAAGGTTTTCATGCCGCTTACGACATGTTCGGGCTTAACGGCAGGAAAGTCGACAAGGTCAGTAATATTCAGTAATGGATTGGTCATAATCATTCTCACAAATTGAACCTGACAATGATAGCGAAACACCGCTAAAATTAAACGCTTGACAAGATTGGTAACCCTTTTTCCCGCTCGTTTTCAATGCAACCTCAGTTCGTTCATCTGCGCATGCATTCCGAATATTCCGTCACTGACAGTACGGTGCGTTTGGATGCGGCTATCCATAAAGTAAAAGATCAAGGCGTCGGCGCCTTAGGTTTGACTGACCTTAATAATATTTTCGGCGGCCTTATCTTCTATACCCATGCTCGGAAAGCAGGGGTTAAGCCGATTCTAGGTTGCGATCTGGTGATTCAAAACGAAGCCGATCGCGACAAGCCCTACCGGCTTGCGATCTTTTGCCAAAATAAGACGGGATACCATACGCTTTGCGAATTGCTTTCCCGCGCGTGGCTCAAGAACCAGTATATGGGCCGGGGCGAAACCAAATTACAGTGGCTTTTGGACCACAACGAGGGCTTGATTGTTCTCTCCGGAGGCTATGAAGGGCAGCTCGCGCAGCTCTGTCTAGCAGGCAAAACCGCAGAAGCGCTTGCCTTGGCCCAAAAGATGAAGGATGTATTGGGTGATCGCTTTTTCTTGGAATTGCAACGCGCCGGCCGGCCAAGCGACGAAGCCGTTGTGCGTTACTTTGTCGCTTTGGCACAAAAAGCCGACATTCCGGTCGTTGCCACGCAGCCGATTCAGTTTTTGGAAAAGGCCGATTTTGATGCCCATGATCTTAGGGTATGCATTGCGCGCGGAGACGTATTAGCCGATAAAAACCGCCCCAAGATTTATTCGCCCGAGCAGTACCTCAAAAGCCCGGAGGAGATGATCAGTCTCTTTGCCGATGTGCCTTCGGCCATTGCCAATACGGTGGAAATTGCCAAGCGCTGCAACTTGGAGGGCGTGTTAAGCAAGCCGCAGCTGCCGCTTTTTCCCACGCCCGACGGCATGTCGCTTGACGACTATATCGATCAGCTGGCCCACGAAGGCTTGGAAGCGCGACTTGAATTTTTGTACCCGAAAAAGGAAGAGCGCGATGCCCAGCGTCCCCGCTATGTCGAGCGGCTGGAGTTTGAGCTTGACATCATCAAGCGCATGGGCTTTCCGGGCTACTTCCTCATCGTGCAAGACTTCATTAACTGGTCTAAAAATAACGGCGTGGCCGTGGGACCGGGCCGCGGTTCTGGTGCCGGCTCCCTCGTGGCCTACTCGCTTCGCATCACGGACATGGATCCGTTGCGCTACGACCTCCTTTTTGAACGTTTCTTAAACCCTGAGCGTGTGTCCATGCCTGACTTTGACGTGGACTTTTGCCAGTATAACCGCCAACGGACTATCAATTACGTGAAGTCCCGCTACGGCGAAGATGCCGTGAGCCAAATCGCGACTTTCGGTACCATGGGCGCTAAGGGCGTTATCCGCGATGTGGGGCGCGTTTTAGGCATCAGCTATAGCCTCTGCGACAAGGTTTCCCGCCTCATACCGGCGCAGCCCGGCAAGAGCGTTTCCCTTCAGGAAGCGGTCAATACTGTGCCGGACTTAAAAGCGCTCATTGAAAAGGATGAAACAGTTGCGCAGCTTATCGAAAAGGCACTGCCGTTAGAGGGCCTTGTTCGCAACTTGGGCATGCACGCGGGCGGCGTATTAATCGCCCCGGGCAAACTCACCGATTTTTGTCCGCTGTATTCGCAAGACGAGAATCCCGATAACGTTATTAGCCAGTTTGATAAAAAAGACGTCGAAAATGTGGGCTTGGTGAAGTTCGACTTTTTGGGGTTGACGACGCTGACCATCTTGGAATTTGCGATGCGTTTTATCCGGCAGCTTGACCCCAAGAGTACGTTAAAGCTCGATGCCATTCCGATTGATGACGTTCAGACCTATGAGCTTTTCCAAACCGGCAATACGGCGGCCGTCTTCCAATTTGAAAGTCCGGGCATGCAAAAGTTGCTTAAGGATGCGCGCCCCGACTGCCTGGAAGACTTAATTGCTTTAAACGCTTTGTACCGCCCGGGCCCGATGGACCTGATTCCGGAATATATCGCCTGTAAGCACGGCGAAAAAGAAGTCCATTACGACGATCCCCGGTTGGAGCCCGTGCTAAAAGAAACCTACGGCATCATGGTGTACCAGGAACAGGTGATGCGTGTGGCGCAGATTATCGGCGGGTATTCGCTGGGCGGCGCAGACCTTTTGCGCCGCGCCATGGGTAAAAAGCAAGTCGAGGAGATGAAAAGGCAACGCGTTGTCTTTGTGAAAGGGGCGCTAGAGCGCGGCATGCCCGAAGACAAGGCAGGCGAACTCTTTGACAAGATGGAAAAGTTCGCGGGCTACGGCTTTAACAAGTCTCACGCCTGTGCTTACGCTTATGTGGCCTATCAAACGGCCTACTTAAAGCGCCATTACCCGGCGCCCTTTATGGCCGCCAACATGTGCCTGGTGATGGATTCGGGGGAAAAGCTCAAGCACTTAATTGACGACTGCTTCGCAAACGGAATTTCCGTTTTGCCGCCCGATATTAATCAAAGCGAGTGGGAATTTACCCCGACCTCGATGAACCAGATTCGCTACGGTTTGGGCGGCATCAAGGGTATCCCGAAAGAGTCGGCTGAAGCGATCGTTAAGGAGCGCGAGGCAAACGGTCCCTTTAAAGATCTCTTTGATTTGGTAAGCCGCGTTGACCGCAGCAACTTTTCCAAGAGAACATTGTTGTCATTTGTGATGGCCGGGGTTTTTGATTCTATTGAGCCCAATCGAGCAAAGCTTGCGGCCAATATTGACGGCGCTCTGGCACTAAGCGAAAGCGAATTTGCCAATGCAGGCCAGGAAAGCCTTTTTGCCGATATTCAAGAGGAAGTTATGCCCGAATACAAGGATGCCAAGCCCTGGAGTCCTTATAAGGTGTTGACGGGTGAGCGTGATGTGATGGGATGCGTCTTTAGCGGCCATTTCTTCGGTGCTTTCCAAGATGAAGCCATGAAAGAAAAACCCACGCCCATTGTGAATTTAAGGCCGGGGCAAAAAGTTCCGAATCGCCGCGGAGCCAATGTGTTGGTGGCCGGTATTGCCTCTAACATCAAGTCGGGCTTTAGCAAAGAAGGAAAGCCCACGGGCAGCTTCTTACTCGATGACGGTACCGGGGTTGTTTCGGTGAATTTCTTTGGCGACGATTGGCTCTTGTACCGCAATTTCGTTAAAAGTGACGAGCTGATTTTTGTAAAGGGCAATCCTCGGGAAGATAAGTTCTCGCCCACCCAAATCGGTATTTGGGGCCGAAAAGTGGAGGTGCCCGCAACGATCCGGGCCGCCAAGGGCGTCGTCGTGCAAATTGAAATTACGGATCCGAATTTTGATATGGATGTCTTAAAGACGGTTTTGCAGGATCATCGGCCCGACGTTGATGATGCCGGATGCCGTGTAGCAGTGAAAGTTACCAATGGTCAAGAGGAAGCCTTGTTTACTTTCTCGCATGAGTGGGATGTTTATGTTAACCAGCAGTTTTTGGATGATCTAGAAGACGTCCAAGGGATCTCGTACGAACTGATGACCCGGAGATAATATGAATCAAATTTTGATTACAGGTGATCAGCCTTTGGGGCGTGGCGGTATGTCAACTATTATTCGAACTGTTTCTTTGCATCTAAAAGAGAAAAATGCTCTGGCCGGTTTGTTTTTTGATGCTAGAAGCTTAGATGGAATCGTTGATACGACTTGGTTGGAAGATTTGCCGCTATTTCCGACGGGAGATAAAACTGCCAAGATAATTCGCAAACAAGCATACATTTTTCGTTTAATTAAGCTTTTGAAACAAAATCCTGACATACGGAAAATTGTGTGTTTGACACCTAATCATTGCCGTTTAGCTTACTTGGCGACGAAATTTGTTTCGAGAAAAATTGAAATAATTTCTTGGATCCATTTTTCCGTTGACACCTATAAACAACGAGAAAAAAGAAACTTAATTAGAAGTTGCAATTATCATTTAGTCATCAGTTCTGGCATTCGCGAACAATTGGTTGAATTGGGAGCCCAGGCAGAAAGTTGTTTTGTTGTTTATAACAGCGTTTCTAGAAAAACGGAGACGATTGAAAGACCAAAGATAGAGTTTTCAATCCTGTATCTTGGGAGAATAGAATTTTTCAGATTAAAGAATTTAAAAGAGCTTTTTTCGTCAGTTGAGGGGCTTTCTATACCTTGGCATTTGCACATAGTAGGATCAGGTTCAAATGAAGATTTAGCGCAATGTCGTAACTACGCTCAAAAAATTGGCATTGATGGCAGTATCACTTGGCACGGGTGGCAAAGTCGACCTTGGGATTATATCCGGGATGTGATTCAAAAAATTTCTTGTTGTGTTTTATCGTCTAAGCGTGAAGGGTTCGCAATAGTTTTAACTGAGGCGATGTCTTACGGGATCCCCTGTGTAAGTAGTGATTGCCCTACAGGGCCCAGAGACATTATTCAGAATGGTGTCAATGGTTACTTATACCAGAACACGGCACACGCAGACGAAAATTTGAGACAAGCCCTATTAAAATTGTATAAAAGCCAGGCCGCTTTCAATCCAGAAAAAATTAAAGCAAGTATCACCAAGTTTTATTCAGAAAATTATCTTGCAAGATTGGATAAAATTTTGTTGTCTTAATTACAAGAGGCTGGTCATGAAACAAAATATAAAGGTAGCAATTTCATGTCATTCCTTTCGTCTTGATGGAGGGATGGGACGCTATGTTTTGTTGCTGACCAAAGGACTTTTGAATTTGGGCTATGAGCCATATATTGTTTCGAAAAAATTTGACACAACCCTGGCAGAATACCGATTAATAAACCCCATTCTAATCTCGACAAAGTTAATTCCTCAAAAATTCGTTGATGCCTATTTTGATTTTCGTTTAGGAAGGGTTGTAGATAGGGAAAAATTTGATTTGGTTCTTTCTTGCAATAGGAACACGCATTCTAACATTCCAATGTGTGGTGGAACACATATTGGGTATTTACAGAAAATGGGGAAAAAGGTGGGATTTTTTGACAAGAAACAAATCGCTTTAGAGAAAAAGTATTACGAAAATAGTGATATGGTTGTTGCACATTCCGATCATATTCGCAGCGAACTTATCAACTTATATGGCGTTAATAATCGGAAAATATTTTTAGCTTATCCACCTTTTTCAGTTGAAAATTTTTCAGATACTTCTGAAAGTGAACGTCGGCTATTAAGGGAAAAATTCGGTTTTCCGAATGATCGGGTAGTGTTTGTTTTACCTTCGGCTGGAAACCATTTCGTGAAAGGGTTGGATTTGATTGCTGATTTCTTCCGCAAAACAAAATTGCCTGTGCTATTGGCCGTAGCGGGAAGGCCGATTCCAGCTGAATATAAGCATGTAAAGTATTTAGGTTTCCAGAAAGATATGAAGTCAGTGTACCAAGCGGCTGACTTTACAATTCTTCCTTCACGGTATGAAGCTTTTGGACAAGTAGGTCCTGAAAGTGTGGCGTGTGGAACGCCTGTTGTTTTTTCAAATGTAGTCGGAAGTTCAGAAGTGATAGATCCTCAAGCTAAAATTGAATTTAATTGGCAAATTGATGGTGATATTGATCGGGCAATAGGGGAGGCTGTTACGAAAGTTCAAAATCACCAAGCAAGAATTATTAACGGGAAAAGCTTTATCCATTGCCAAACAGATATAAACTCCCACGTCCAATCAATATTGGAGGCGTGGGAGCGCATTCAAAAGAGCTAGTTTTTGATAGTAACTTCTGCACTAATTGTTAACGATAAGTCACTGGAGCCAGCCTCAATAACAGGTGCAGGAATTTGATCTGAAGAGACTTTATTCGCGCTAGCACGCATCAAAGCGTACTCAGGGCGTATCGATGTCGTTCCGGGAAAGCGGATTTCGTTGAGTCTAACTTGGGACGCTTGGCAGCCAAGGGATTCTGCGACCCAAACAGCTTTTTGGGTTGCATTAGAGATTGCCTGATTAATTAGCTCCTGTTGGTATCGAGATTGTGCTTGGTGGGAAACGCCAAAACTCAAACTGCTTAGTTGAAGTTCGCCATTAACGGTTTCTATCACCTTTGCAACAAGTGACGTATCGTTGGCTTTAACTTCTAAATTTTGTGAAACCCGCCACGCAATAATTCGGGGAATTTCTTTGCCCTTGGTTTGGCTGTAAACGGGGAATGAACTAACGTCCAAGGTCTGAAGTTCTAATTCGCTGCTTAGTAACTTGATTTTGTTAATTTTTTCATTCAAGTTTTGAATGACTTTGTTTGTGGCTTCCTTCAATGTAGTTTCTTGCGCTGAAGCCGTCCAGATAAGTTTGGCTTCATCATTAGGAACGGAAAGTTGGGCAGATCCCGCAACCGTAAGGGTAACCCCTTTGTCATTTAATGAAATCCCGTTCATTGAATTAGCCTGACAGATCCCTGCTATGGCGCATAATGAGCCAACCATTAGGGTTTTAATAATTTGGTATCTCATTCTTTTCTCCTCTGGTTTCGTTTGATTTTAAGGGGGAAAGAATGAATTTGTTTAGAAAGTTTTGAGATTTTGTAAATATCTTATAGGAGGCAAACACACTGATATTTTCGGGAAGTGATTCCTTGAAAAGATCGGAGAACTTGCTGTCACCAATCCTCCTACTTTCCAAGAATTTCTACTGGTAACTCAAATCCCACGGCCAATATCAGAAAAGTGCTAAGCCAAACGCCTTGTTGAGTCAACCCAGCATCTTTTGTAAGGTTTGAATAACTTCTTCAACGGTTGGCCATCCATTTTCTGAACCCAGTACAACAGCATTTGGGTTCCATGGTCCGGTTCGTGATGGATTCGTGACACCAACAAGCGTCAATTGCCGTGCGCCTACTGCAGCAGCCACGTGACTAATGCCGGAATCATTGGCGATGACAACGGTAGCTTCCTTACACAAGGCTGCATACGTACCTAAATTGGTTGGCGGAAGGTGTCTGGCATCAGGACAAGCAATCTTCGCTTCCTCAACTTCATCGGGAGAAGGCATTACGATTGGCTCAATTCCCATTTCTTTAAGGGGTTTTACCACGGAATTGATGTGTACCCAATGTTTAATCTTGCCGTGATGGACGCCACGAGCAATCGGGGCAATAAGAGCAAATCGTTCAGGGATCGAAAACTTTTCCTTTAAATTCTTTGCTCCGGCTGTGTGTCGAGTAATGAGTTTCAACCCGAGTTCTTTAGGCGGTTCATTCCAAGCAGGGCTTGCTCCCCAAGCTGAAATGGCTTCGTAGGCGGCTTTAAAAAAGCGAACAACTTCGTGCACACCTTTGGGGGGCTCTTCTAATTTTTTGTCTAGCAAGAAAAAGCGACCGTCGGTGCCGAAGCCGGCTGCCTTAATACCGGCTAGACGAAATTGCAATGCAGAGCCGAAGGAATTTGGAAACAACAATCCCAAAGGTTTGTCTAGATGTTGTGATAAATAGTTTAACCTGGAGATGTCTTCACTTACATGGCCTTCAATTGGGTCAAACCGCCAACCCATGCCTAGCATGAGATCTTCGGCAAAGCGTTTTCCAACCAAATAGGGTGTAAATCCGCTTGCTTCCAATAAGCGTAACGCCGGTAAGGTCATGCAGCAGTCGCCAACATGGTTAGGCAGTCTACAGACAACGATGGGATTCATAAGTTAACCTCTGATTTGATTCTAGAGTTTTCATTTTACAGAAGATAGTTTATCGAAGGAGCACTCTTTGCGGAGTTCAGATTCTTCAATGATAATATCGATATAAAGATTTCTTCTCTTCTTTTAGTGTTATGCAGATTTCTCTTCAGCGATACTCGGATATTTGTCTCAGTTTATCCGGATGGGCTTTTGTGTTGGCTGTTTTCTTTGCCCCATTTTCTACTGCTTCATTGAATACTTTAACTATCCTCGGTTTCGTTTTGTGGTTCATTAGCGGTCGTTTTCCACAGCACTGTAGGCTCCTTGCCAGAAATACAATATGCAGAACATTATTTGTGTTTGTGGCTTTGTTGACAGTATCAACGTTATGGTCGACAACCACGTTGGAAATGGCGCTTGACGGGTTGAAGTCTTACCGTAAGATTTTATTTTTCTTTGCTGTATTTGGAATCGTTTGGTTTTTGCCTCAGTGGAAAGAGAAAATCTTATGGGCGTCTCTCATATCCGGCGTTGTTTCTGCATTAGCTTGTGTTTGTGTGTATCTGCATGTGCCGGGATTCCCTGCGCCCGATCCAGGGCAGGGGGCCATTTTTATGAAAAATCACATTACTCAAGGTTTTTTAATGGGTCTCTTGGTCCTCTTATCCGTGAGGGTAGCTTGTTTTTATCCGGATAAAAAAGTCAAATTATTAGGCCTATTAGCCACCTGTTTAGCGATCTTTGTTTCTTTTTATACGATAAATGGTAGAACGGGGTTCCTATCTGTGGGGGTAGCCGCAGGCTCACTTGTTCTTTTTCTTCCTCAGACGTTTAAGCAAAAGGTCTCTTTGTTTGCATTGATAGCAATTATTATGGCTTCAATATTGGCGACCTCGGATCGTTTTCAGGATCGTTTTATTCAAGCTACTGAGGAAATTGAGCTTTATACCGAAGAACAAGCGCCGGTGAAACAAAAAACTTCCATGGGGTTGCGGTTATTGTTTTGGGAACGAGGATTGGACATTGTGCAAAAAGCGCCGTTTTTTGGGCATGGAGTGGGGTCCTGGTCAGATGAATTCGATCGAGATCAGCTAGAAGATGGAATAAAAAAGGGAGATGCGCTTTATCAAGTGTGCGGTAATCCTCATAATGATTACATCATGGTTGCCGCTCAGGTCGGTGTTATGGGCCTAATGATATGGCTTTTGTTCCTAGGGCTAATGTACCGATTTGGTAAATTGATGCCTTTAAAAGACAGTTTTTTATTGCATGGATTTTTATTGATGTATTCGGCGGGATGTTTGTTTAATTCTTTTACATATGACGTGACAGAGGGAACCCTACTGTTTATATTAACAGCTTGCCTATTGGCTCCTTATTTCAGGGAAACGCGTATCTACGAGTAACAATAAGGTGATCGTATGCTAAGTGTTCTGATTTGCGCCCGAAACGAAATATCCAATTTGCCCGATTGTATTGAAAGCGCCAAGTTTGCTGATGAAATTGTTGTAGTGGATGACTATTCAGATGATGGATCCAAAGAGTTGGCGGAAAAAATGGGCTGTAAAGTTTTTTCTCGTCATATGGCAGGCGATTGGTCCTGTCAGCGCAATTTTGGTATCGCCCAATGTCAAGGCAATTGGATCTTTGTTTTGGATGCTGATGAAAGAATATCGCCACAATTGTCAGAGGCTATTTCTCGAGTTTCGCAAGACAAGTCTTTATCCAAGACATTTTGGGTCCAACGTCATAACCGATTTCACTTCAATAAAGCCACTCACGGTGTCCTAAGACCGGACTGGGTCTTACGTTTATTTCCGAAGCAGAAAGGGCATTACGAGGGACGAGTGCATGAAAAGTTGATCATAGATCTGCCTCAAGAACGATTACCCGGAGCACTATATCACTACACGTACGATAACTGGGACGCCTATTTTGGGAAATTTAACCGATATACCCAGCTCGCGGCCAGACAGCAATTTGAGCGTGGCAAAAGAGCCAATTTTTGGTTCGATATCGTGCTGCGGCCATGGCTAGCCTTTTTTAAGATGTATATTTTGAAAAGAGGCTTTTTAGACGGCAAGCTCGGGTTCATTCTTTCAGTGAACCATTTCTTTTACACGATGACTAAATATGTCCGCTTGTACTATTTAGGTCGACATAACGGGAAGTTATGATGCTCATATCGATTATTATTTCCACTTACAATTGGCCTCAAGCTTTAAATAAAGTTCTAGAAGCCTTGCAGGAACAAACGGATAGAAATTTCGAAATTGTCATTGCTGACGATGGCAGCGGCATTGAAACAAAGAAATTAATTCAAAACTGGATTGCTAAGTCGAAAGTTAAAGTCATTCATGCATGGCAGCCTGATGAGGGTTTTCGTGTGAGCGAAAGCAGAAACAACGCGGTACGGGCTAGCCACGGTGACTACCTTGTCTTTATCGATGGCGATTGCATTCCTAGAAAGCATTTTGTCGAGCATCAACGGGCTTTGGCTGAGAAAGGCTACGTTGTTGCCGGCAATCGGTGTTTACTTAGCGTTTCGTTAACAGCCACTCTATTAACCTCTAAAAAGTCTTTTCATTTTCCGTTTTGGAAACTTTGCCTACTCAGAATCAAGGGCGATTTAAACCGCTTGGATGCATTGATAACGTTGCCGCCTAACTCATTTTTTAGATATCGACATCTCACGAAATGGCAAAAATTAAGGGGTTGTAATATTGGGGTCTGGAGGCAAGATTTTGAGCGAGTTAATGGGTTTGATTCATCGTTTGTCGGGTGGGGCTTTGAAGACTCTGATTTGGCTGCGCGCCTGATTAATGCCGGGGTGAAAATAAAAAACGGTGCGTTTTCGACGGCACTATTACACCTATACCATCGCGAAAGTGATGAAATTCGTGAAGGCCATAATTGGGAGCGCCTGCAATATGTTCTGTCGAGTGATTGCACCCAACCGGTAAAGGGGCTCAAATAATATGTAAGGAATTGTCTAAAGTTCGGACTTCTATAGAGTTCACAGTCCGAAAATGCCATAATGCCTACATAAAATTCGTTTCAAAACGAGAAACGGTTTAAAATAGGCGACTTGTTTTCATTTGGAGCAAAAGGTAAGTGAATTCGAACTATCCCCATCCCATCCTAGCTCGTGAGGGTTGGCCGTTTATCATCGGTTCTTTTGTTTTGGCAGCAGTTTGGAGCTCTTTGGTGGGCTTCGGTTTTGTCGCCGCCTTGTTGTGGGTACTGTTTTTAATCATTACCCAGTTTTTCCGCGACCCGCCGCGCACTGTGCCTTCGGTGCCTGATGTGGTCTTAAGCCCGGCTGACGGCCAGGTTGTCAAAGTCGAGCAAGTCATGAACCCCTACACGCATGAAGAGGCCATTCTGATTAGCGTGTTCATGAGCATATTTAACGTTCACTGCCAACGCTCTCCCGTTGATGGCGTGATTGAAGATGTCCAATATTACCCGGGCAAATTCTTGAACGCAGACCTCGACAAGGCCAGTACGGAAAACGAGCGCAATGCTATTGTGGCCCGTTTAAAAGACGGTACGCGCGTGACGTTTGTGCAGGTGGCCGGCTTGGTCGCCAGGCGCATTCTCTGCTACGTGCAAAAAGGCGATGAATTGAAAAAGGGGGAACGCTACGGATTCATTCGTTTTGGCAGTCGTTTGGACGTCTATCTTCCGCTCGATGCAACGCCCTGTGTCACCATCGGTGAAAAGGTTCTGGGAACCGAAACCGTTTTAGCTAAACTTGCTCCTAAAGCTTAATCGAAAAAGGTATTTCTATGCGTAAGGTACGCCGCTCAGCTCGAGCCAATATTCGTGAACGTATTCAAGAAGCCCGTTCCAGAAGTATTTTCCTTTTGCCGAACTCTTTTACGATGGCTTCGCTTTTTTGCGGCTTTTGGGGTGTAGCCCAGGCCATGGCAGGCCATTTCGGTGTAGCCGCCGGTGCGATCTTTTTATCGATGTTGCTCGATGGCATGGATGGCCGTGTGGCCCGCTTGACACACACGCAAAGCTCTTTTGGCGAGCAGTTTGACTCCATTGCCGACATGACGGCTTTCGGCGTGTGCCCGGCTTTGATTGCCTATGAATTTGCCTTGAAAGACTTGGGTACTTTCGGTTGGGCCGCAGCCTTTATTTATTGTGCCGGTGCCGGCGTTCGTTTGGCTCGCTTTAATGCCAATATCGGCATCGTCGATAAAGGGTTCTTCCAAGGGTTGGCAAGCCCCGCTGGTGCCGCTTTAGTCATGGGCTTTGTCTGGTTGGCCGAGGCCGATCAATTAACGCCCTATTTGGCAGCCCATCTGCCTTGGATTACGGCTATCCTTTGCATTTATGCCGGCATTACGATGGTCTCGAATGCCCCGTTCTTTAGCGGGAAGAACATCGGCTTTATCAGAACCGTTCCTTTCTGGGTAGTGTTAGTAACCGCTATTTTGGTAATTTGCATTTCTAGCAATCCCACGCTTACGGCCTTTGTGATTTTCTGCTGCTATTCTGTTAGCGGCTACATCTATCAGTTCTACTTATGGTGCCGCGGCCGCCCGAATCCGGTGAAGCCGCCTCGGGCCGGAGAAACAATCAAGTAATTTTGGTTACGGGAGGTGGCTTGGGCTATCTCCCTTTTTTGTTTGAGGAATAAAAATGTCTTTTACTTTTGCTCCCTGCCCTCAAGCGGTTTTACCGGTTGAAGGGGAAAACAATTCTTATTTCCCAATTCATCGTGTTTACGGCATTGCGAGAAACTATGCAGCAGCCAATGCCGCCTTAGGAGAGAAAACCGAGCCGAGTTTATTTTTAAAGCCGGCCGACGCCGTTGTCTATGCACCGGAAGGCAAAACATTGGAATTGGATTTTCCGCAAGCAACCGAAGATTTGCAGCATGAAGTGGAATTGGTGGTAGCTATCGGTAAAGAAGGCAAAAATATTCCAGTTGAAGAAGCGATGGACTATGTTTGGGGTTATGCAGCCGGTTTGGATATGACGCGCCGTGACTTGCAACGCGCAAGCAGCGCTAAAGGAAAGCCCTGGGATACGGCAAAAGCCTTTGATGAATCGGCTCCCATGACGGCCATTAAGCCTGCGGCAAGAACGCCGGACAATGAACCGATGTCCTTGTGGCTTTACGTTAATAATGAAAAGCGTCAGGAAGGAACGACGGAAGAAATGATCTATAGCGTTCCCGAAATTATCAGTTTTTTGTCCACATTGTACGTTTTAAAGCCGGGCGACTTGATTATGACGGGAACACCCGGTGGCATCGGTACGGTGCATGCCGGCGATACGCTTGAGGGCGGCGTACAGGGTGTCGGTATTTTAAAGGTGAAGTATCGTGGCTAGTGCAAAGGTCATTAGTGCCCAGGAAGGGCGGCAATTGATGCAGGATTTGGGCGAAAAACTTCTTATTTTGGATGTTCGCCATGCCGATGAGTTCAATCGTGGGCATATTCCGCATGCTCAGTGGCTCGATAATGATGAAATCCGATCGGATGAAAAACATCCGCAATTGCCGCAAGATCTGCAGCAGCCGATTTTGATTTATTGCCGTTCGGGCGTTCGCAGCAACATTGCGATGAAGAAGTTGCAAATGTTGGGTTACAGCACGCTTTACGATATGGGCGGTATTTTGAATTGGCCCTACGAAGTCGAAAGATAGGTGAAACAAAAAACGGAGCTCGCAAGCTCCGTTTTTTGTTGAAACTAAGAATTAGGCCATGGCCTTGAGGGCGGCAGCCAAGCGGCTCTTGTGGCGAGCAGCGGAATTCTTATGCAAAACCTTCTTGCTGGCCATCGAATCGATAACCTTTTGAGCATGTTGGAAGGCTTCAGAGGCACCCGTCTTGTCACCGGCCACGATCAACTTGCGGACAGCCTTGATGGCGGTACGGTATTGAGAGCGTTGAGCAGAAAGGTGCTGATTGCGCGCAACAGCTTGACGAGCGCGCTTACGAGCTTGTTTGGTGTTAGCCATTGTTTTTTCCTTGCCTTATTAAAAAGTTACGGCTGTTAATTACAGCCGCTTTCAAAGGCATTAAGCATTGAAAATTTTCGCTTCAGCACAAAAGGGAAGCGGCTGGTGATCATTCAACCCAAGGTATTTTTATCGTTCTTGCGGGCGCGCGTAGCGGCATCCACGAAGAACACCCCTTGGAAAAGCTCCCTATCATACCAAAATCTTTGAAAGCTCTCAACCTTTCGGATACTATTTCGGGATAGTTTCTGAATTTCGTTAGTTTTTTGTCATGAGTTTACTGAAATCGGCAGCGACCATTTCCTCGTTGACTTTGCTTTCGCGCATCACGGGTGTGGTTAGGGATATGTTAATTGCCCGTTACTTCGGTTCAACGGCTTCCACGGATGCTTTCTACGTCGCATTCCGTTTGCCCAATATGCTTAGGCGCCTTTTTGCCGAAGGGGCATTCCAACAAGCCTTTGTTCCGATGCTCTCGGACGTGAAAGCTAACCAAACTCAAGCGCAAACCCGCGCTTTCATCGATAAAGTCTTTTCTGTTTTGGCGGCCGTACTGATTTTAACGAGCATCGTGGGAGTATTGGCTGCTCCGGCCTTGGTCTGGCTTATTGCAGGCGGCTTAGCGGCTAATCCCGAAGGCTTTGATTTGGCAACGGAGCTAACTCGCTGGATGTTTCCTTACATCTTTTTTATGAGCCTGGTTGCCATGAGTGCCGGCGTTCTCAATACGTGGAAGCACTTTGCCATACCGGCCTTTACTCCGGTGCTTCTTAATATTTCCTTCATTACTTTTATTTTGTTTCTTACGCCCTATTTAGAGCGGCCGATTTTTGCTTTGGCTGTGGCCGTTGTGGTGGGCGGCTTTCTGCAGCTTTGCATTCAGATTCCTTCGCTTATGAAGTTAGGCGTTATGCCGAGACCGGTCAATCCTTTTAAGGCCCTAAAAGATTTCGCCGTTCGCCGTGTTCTGAAATTAATGGTTCCTGCGCTTTTTGGAGTGGGCGTTGCTCAACTTTCTTTATTGATCAATACGAACATCGCTTCGCGCTTAGAAACCGGGTCTGTGACGTGGCTTTCGTTTGCGGATCGCTTAATGGAATTTCCGACTGCGTTATTAGGGGTTGCCTTGGGCTCGGTATTGTTGCCGGGACTTTCTGCTGCTTTTGCGAAAAATGATATGGCTCGCTACAACGCTTTGTTGGACAACGGCTTGCGACTAGTCGTTTTGTTGGCGATTCCGGCAGCTGTCGGTATGGGGCTAATGGCGGACGGCTTGGTGGCCTTTTTGTACCAGGGAAAAAATTTCCAAGCGTACGATGTCACGCAAACGAGTTTAGCCGTGGTGGGCTACTCTTTCGGGCTAATCGGTCTTATTGCTATTAAGATTTTGGCTCCGGCCTTTTATGCCCGTAAAGATATCCGTACGCCGGTTAAGGTGGCGGCTGTGAGTTTGGTGTGCGTGCAGCTTTGCAATATTCTTTTTGTGCCTCTCTTTGCTCATGCCGGGCTGGCTTTATCCATTGGGGTGGGAAGCTGTCTTAATGCCTTCATCCTGTTTGTGATTTTGTTAAGGCGAGGTTTATATTCTCCGATGAGAGGGTGGTTTTTCTGGCTTTTCCGCATTGTGTGCGCGTCGGTCGCTATGGGTGCAGCCTTGATGTATCTGCAGCTCGATATGAATTGGATTGCCATGCAGTCGGAGTGGATGAAACGAGCCGGCTACCTCTTCTTATATATTGGCATTGCAGTTGTTGTGTATTTCCTTTTGTTGTTTGCATTGGGTTTTCGAGTGCGTGACTTAAATCCTAAACGTGTTTAATCGAGGTTAGGCAAATGAGTAGTGGTAAAGTTTCCGTTGTTATCCCTGTTTATAACGTTGAAAAGTACCTGCCCCAATGTTTGGATAGTGTATTGAATCAGACTTATAGAAACTTAGAAATCATTTGCATTGATGACTGCTCACCTGACCACTCATCGGAAATTTTGCGAAACTATGCTCAAAGAGATAACCGGGTAACCGTCCTTCGCAATGAATGCAACGTGGGTTTGGCCGCAACACGGAACCGAGGGCTGGAAGTCGCAACGGGGGAATTTATTTATTTTTTGGACAGCGATGACTGGTTAGAAGTTACAACGATAGAACATTGTGTCGAAGCTATCGACAAAACTGGAGCCGAACTTGTAGCATTTGGAATAAATAAGTTTTTTGAGTTAACCAATACCTTATCCCCTTCGCATTTGCCTTCGAATCGCTTTGTTACCTGGCACGCCCCATTTCTTTGGGGACAATATACAAAAATTGGTGTGACAGCTTGGAATAAAATGTATCGCTTAGATTTTTTAAAGATTAATAAGATACATTTTCCTGAAAAGTTGCTTTTTGAGGATAATTTTTTTTCATGGATTTGTTTTGCATGTTGCAGAAAGATTGCGTTAATCCCTGAACGACTTTATTACTACAGAATTCGATCTAATTCAATTATGACGAGTTCAAAAAATCAAGACTTGTCAAAATGTATGGATCTGCTTGGGGGGGGGCAATTTTACTATAACTATTTGAAAACTAATAAATTGTGGGTTCAGGAAGAAAGAAATTTTTCAGCTAGTATTGATAGTATATTAACTTCAGCGCTTCATAAAAAATTAAAAAAATCCGATCAAAAATCTTTTTGTGAAGCATTTAAAGAGACTGCCTCTAGATGGGATTGGAAACCTAGGCGTTTCACCATCGCCTATGACATCCTCTACAGTAGAAAAATCGCGCCCTTTGCTTTTTACCGGATTGTTCGGTCACTTAGGAAACGAATGGGTCAGCTTTAGTCTCGATCAAAAGGCATGTTCTCCGGCCATTCGATGAGCTTATCGTGATCTTCCGTATCGATGGCTTCCGGGCCAAGTTCGGCGGTGTTAACGGCGTAATTGAGTTTGGCGTACACATTGGCAATATCCTCTAAAAGAATATCTTCGGGGTCGTGCCGCTCGTCTTCAAGACGGTCGATGCTTTCTGATAAACACTCCAAAGCGTCGTTTAATGTTGCTAAAAGCCAGTCACGGTCGATGGACATATAAAAACTCCGTAAAAACCTGTTGCAAATGCCCAAAATGTGGGGCAATCACCTTAAAATACAAGAATTATAAAAAGCTCTTGCCAGCTTTTCGAAAGAATTATTTTTTTCATGGAATTTGCGTCATGAAATTATTAGCTAAATCGGCGTTGACTGTCAGCATGGTGTTGGCTTTAAGTGCTTCCGTCAACGCGGCTTCTTTGGGACAACTTACCGTCACCAGTCAAGCAAATCAGAATTTCCAAGCCACGTTTTTAGTTCATGACGTTTCTCCTGAGGGCGGATCCTTAACGGCCCGCTTGGCGCCTGCTTCGACTTACGAGCAGTATCGGATTACGATGCCGGAAAGCGCCAAGGGGTTGAAGTTAGCGCTTATCAATAAAAATCCGTTAACGCTTCGTATCTCGGGAAGCCGTCCCGCTCAAGAGCGCTCTTTCCCGCTTTTGGTTGAACTCAATGAAGCCGGAAAAGTCACCGTTCGGCAATATAACATCTTTATCGGTGCGAGCGGCTCGGTGGAGCCCGTTGCCGTGAACGCCGGTCCCGCGCCGATTACGACGGCCCAGCCGGTAGCCGCGACGGCCTCAAAAGCTCCGGCTGCCGCTTCGAAAGCGACCGCAACGCAGCCGGCAGAAGATGAATCGGGGATGACGCCGCTGCAGAGAATGCAGGCTAGAAACTACGACTTGAATAAGCCTATCGTTGTTGAGCCGGGTTATACGCCGTGGTCTTTAGGCGTGCTTTACCAAAAACGCTATCCTCAGGCTAGCGTCAATCAAGTGTTGGTTGCTTTGGCTATTCACAATCCGGAAGCTTTCCCGGAAGGCAATGTAAGGGTGTTGCGTGCAGGATCTAAGCTTTCGGCGCCGCCCGCTTCTTTAGTTGATTCCATTGACCGCGATGCGGCTCGCCGCATCGTCCAGCAAGGACTCAACATTGAAGATGTCGCCCGTGAGCCTGCGCCTATTGCCAAAGCAGAGACGAAACCGGCAGCTAAGCCCGCCCGTGCGCACAAAGAACCTGCGCGCACCGAACCCGCGAAGGAAAAGGCTCCTGAACCTAAGCCCGAACCGATTCCGCAGGCGGTGCCGCCAACAGAACCCGTAGAGGTTTTGCCGCCCATTGAGGCAACGCAACCTCAAACCGAAGTGCCCGGCCAGCCGCAAGAACCGTTGCCCTCAACCGAGTCGCAACCTTTGACTGAGCAGCCTCCGGTGACTCAAGAAGGCGCACAGGCTGAAGAAAATCTTCAAGAGTCGATGCCTACGCTAGAGATCATGACCGAAGACGAGGTCTTACCGCCTGAAGAGGAAGAAACCTCGTGGTTATGGTACTTGTTGATTGTGGTTCTTTTGGGAGCGGCAGGTTTTATTTACTGGCGCACCAAGCAGGGTAAGCAAGTGGACTTCGAGTCGTTTAAGTCTGTGATGAACCGCAGTCGCATGAATCAGCCTCGCGAAGAGCCGTCCGGACCGAAGGAGCCCGTTGAACCGACCATGCCCGCTGCCGCTGAAACCCAACCGCAGCCGTCGCAAACGACAACGTACTCGTATCCGGCTCAAAACCAAAAGGTTGAGCAGGTACCTCCGACGGCAGAAGCCGGCGCGAGCAACATTTTTGATCTGGTGGGCGACGAGTTGCCTTTAAACGGCGAACCGACGGCAAAGGAAGTGCCGCCGCAAAGCAAGCAGCCGGCTCCTGAACCGCAGGCGACAACAAATATGCGCGACTCTTTGGCGATGGCCCGCTCCTTCATGGCGATCGGAGCCAAGGATGAAGCAATCCAGCTTTTGCAGGAAGTTATGCAAAAGGGCTCGCCCGCTGATCGGGCTGAAGCGCAGCAGATGCTTTCTCAAATTCACGGTCAGCAAGCCTAATGCGTGTTGCTCTGGGCCTAAGTTATGACGGTTCGGCATTTTGCGGTTGGCAAACCCAGCCGCAAGTGCCCAACGTCCAAGATACGCTTGAGTCTGCACTCAAGCGTTTTACGACTTTTGATATTTCCACTATTTGCGCCGGCCGTACGGATACCGGGGTTCATGCCACGCACCAGGTGGTTGACTTTGAATCACCTGTCGACCGTCCTATTGCCTCTTGGGTTCGAGGCGTCAATACGTTTTTGCCGCCGCAGGTCTCGGTTCGCTGGGCGCGCTTTGTGCCCGAGGACTTTTCCTCGCGATTTTCGGCCCGCGAGAGAACCTATGAGTACTGGCTCTTAAATGATCCGGTAAGGGACCCACTGACGGAAAACCGTGTCGGCTGGGTTTTTCGTCCTTGTGACGAAAGCTTAATGCGGGAAGCCGCCCGTTGCCTTATCGGGGAGCATGACTTTACGAGCTTTCGGGCATCGGAATGTCAAGCGAAAAGCCCGATTCGCACAATTCATGAAGTGACGATTCGGCGATGCGGCCGTTTTATCGGGATTCGCTTAAGGGCAAACGCCTTTTTGCATCATATGGTTCGAAACATCGTGGGCAGTTTGGTTTATGTCGGCACGGGACGTGAAACCGTTCGATGGTTTGAAGAGGTGCTAGAAGCAAAAAATCGTACGGTGGCGGCACCGACTTTTGCGGCTGCCGGCCTTTACTTGGCGGGCGTTCAATATCCCGAGGAGCTGCAGCTACCGAATTATTCGCCTACGCCGTGGAATTTTCCCGGCTAACATATGACTATAATAGCTAGATTGACTTTGGCGGAAACGCCTCGTTATTGACAAGGATTTTTTATGAGTTGGATCGATCGTTTGTTGCCTCGCATTCACAAGCGTGACGAAAGCGAAACTAGCGAAAAGAAAAAAGAAAGTGCTATTCCCGAAGGCTTGTGGACGAAATGCCCTTGCTGCGAGCAGGTGCTTTACACCGAAGAGTTAAAGGATTCGCTGATGGTGTGTCCGAAGTGCGGGCATCACATGCGTTTAAGTGCCCGTACCCGAGTCGAAGCTTTCTTGGATCCGCAAGATCAAGTGGAACTGGCTCAGGAAGTGCAACCGTCCGATCCGTTGAAGTTTGTCGACAGCAAGCCCTATCCGACCCGTTTGGCCCAGGCCCAGCAAAAAACGCACGAAACGGATGCCCTTGTGGTCAAGCGCGGCACGTTGCGCGGCCTTCCGGTCGTTGTAGCCGCTTTTGACTTCGGGTTTATGGGCGGCTCCATGGGCTCGGTCGTGGGTGAACGTTTTGTTCGCGGTGTTGCAGAAGCGACTCGCATGAAGTGCCCCTTTGTCTGCTTTGCCGCCTCGGGCGGCGCCCGAATGCAAGAGGGGCTCCTTTCTTTGATGCAAATGGCTAAGACAACAGCGGCAGTAGCCGGATTAGCCCAAGAAAAGTTGCCCTTTATTTCGGTGCTTACGGATCCCACGATGGGCGGCGTCTCCGCAAGTTTTGCCTTTATGGGCGATGTGGTTATTGCTGAGCCTCGGGCCTTGATCGGCTTTGCCGGGCCGCGCGTGATTGAGCAAACCGTGAGGGAGAAGTTGCCCGAAGGCTTCCAGCGCTCAGAGTTCCTATTAAAGAAAGGCGCTATCGATATGATCGTCGATCGGCGGGAGATGAGAGCCAATATCGCAGAGATTATTGCGATGCTCATGAGACGGCGAATTACGGACGCCAATTAACCGAAGAAAAAACATCATCGACCATGCCCAAAAGCGTGGTCGAACCATATTGGGGACAAGCCCATGTCAGCAAATTGCCAAACGCTAAACGACTGGTTGCGCTTTGTCGAAGCGCAGCATCCGGAGTCAGTCATTAATCTCGGTCTAAGCCGCATGCAAACGATGCTTGCGAGGCTTCAAATTGCTTTTAACTGCCCGGTGATTACCGTTGGCGGCACAAACGGCAAGGGGAGCACCTGCGCCATGCTCGAAGCGATCTACCGTTCGGCAGGCTATAAGACGGCCATGCATACGTCGCCTCACATGCTGCACTTTAATGAGCGGGCCTGCATTAACGGGCAAATGCTCGATGACGAATCCTTGGTGAAAGGATTTGAGAAAGTGGAAAGCGTTCGAGACGGTTTGGCGTTAAGCTATTTCGAATTCACCGCACTGGCTATTTTGTGCGCTTTTAAAGAGGCCAAGCCGGATGTCGTCATTTTGGAAATCGGTTTGGGTGGCCGGCTTGATGCCATCAATGCGTTGGAATCCGATGCGGCGATCGTCACGACTGTTGGCATCGATCATGAAGCCTTTTTGGGCAATACCCGTGATAGTATCGGGTGGGAAAAGGCGCATATCTATCGTACGGGTAAGCCGGCAGTTTGTGCCGACCGTCATCCGCCTAAAAAATTACTCGAGTATGCTGAGGCCTTGAAGACAAATCTTAAAGTTTATGGAAGAGATTTTGATGTAAAGGATACGGGGCATGGCATTCGTTATGAGGGGCAAACGCTGACCTGGGAGCTTGCCTATCCGGCGCTTGCCGGACGCAACCAGCTTGACAATGCTGCCGGTGTTTTAGCCGTGGTAGAGTCGCTATTGGCTCGCCTGCCTGTTACGCAAGAAGAGGCTTCCCGGGGGCTGGAAATCGTCCGAGTGCCCGCTCGTTTTGAGTGCGTCGCTCATGACCCGTTGACCTATCTGGATGTGGGCCATAATCCCCATGCGGCAAGAGTGTTGGCCGAGAATGTAAAGACGCTTCCCAAGACCGGAAAGACGATTGCGGTTTTCGGCATGTTGGCTGACAAGGATATGCTCGATGTCGTTATCTTGATGAAAGAGGTCATTGACGAGTGGTACATCGCGACGCTGCCGCCGCCTCGCGGGGCAACGGCCGAACTTTTGCGCCGTACCATGTTGGAGGCCGGGGTTTCAGATAGTACAATCCATGTGTCGGAAGATATTGCTCATGCACTCAAAGCCGCGCAGAATGCAGCAAAATCTAACGATGTTTTGATTGTTTTCGGTTCTTTTGTCACGGTAACGGCCGTTTTGCCTTTATTGGCTCATTAAATTCATGCAAGAAGAGAAGCAAACAGATCCCAAAAGCTATTGGAGCGGTTCCGAAGGAACTTCTGTCACCGCACCGGCCGACGATGAGTTGCTGAAGCGGCAAGCCAAAGCGCGCTTGCGGCATCGCGTTATCGGAGCGGTGGTGCTTGCGGCTACTGCGGTGACTTTTTTGCCGATTCTTTTCGAGACGCCGGCGATCCAAACCGAGGGCGAAGCCCAGACGCGCATTCCCGCAGTTCCTGAGCAGCCCTTGGGCAAGCTTGAGCTTTCTGTGAATAAGCCGCAACCGATGCCAAGCGATCAGGGGCCATTGCGTGACCTTTCCCAGCCCAACGACCTTTCCGGAACGGATGAAACTAAAGCGCTTCCCGTGCCTGAGTCTGAGAGCGCCTCTGCTGTTGCTGACGAGGAAGGAACCCTGTTTATCCAGGTACTTGCAACCAGCAGCGAGCGCGGAGCCATGCGTGAGATGGCCAAATACCAGGCCATCGGCATTCCGGTCTATGCCGTGAAGGTACAGAAGAAATCCGCGACGCTGTGGCGAGTCAGGCTGGGGCTATTTAAAAACAAGGCCGATGCGGAAAAAGTGGTCCAATACTTGAATGCGCAAAAGATCTCCCACATGCCGATTCAGGTTGAAAAGACGGACTCGGCGGCCATTGAGCGCATTAAGCCCGCCCAAACATTAAAGGCTGCAACGCAAAAGGCGGCCGAGCAAGGACAAAAAACGGACGCTTCGCAAGCATCTTCAAAGCAAGATAAAAAAGTGACCGAGAAGGCCTCGCAAGTCCCTAAAAATAATCAAAATGTGTCAAAATCCGCACCGAAGCCGCAAGTCCAAAAGCAGGATTCCGTAAAGAAATCGGCTCCTTCAAAAGCCTCGGCGGAAAAGAAAAAACCTGTTGCCAATGACGATCCTTTAGCCAGCATGATTAAATCGGCAGAGAAGGATTTTATTGCTGAACAACTTGCCAAGGAACGGGCAAGACAGCCGTAAAGGAACGCTACCGTGAATGAAATCGATTGGGCCATTGTGATTGTGCTTGCGCTGTCGACGATTGTCGGCGTGGCGCGAGGTGTGGTGCGCGAAATTTTATCCATTGTCGGTTGGGTGATCGGGATTGTTTTCGCTTTGAAATGGTCGACCGAGCTCGCCGATAAAATTCCGCTGGAGAGTTTAGGACCTGCCATTCGTACGATTATTGCGGCGGTGGTGATCTGTGTCGTGTGCGTTTTCGCCATCGGCCTATTGGGCACGATTCTGCGCAAAATGCTTGAAGCGGCGCATATCAGCGCAGAGGATCGTATTCTGGGCAGCGTGTTCGGTCTGATCCGCGGCGTGGTCTTTGTATGCGCCGTGGTTTTCTTAGCCGGTATGACCAGTGCCCCGAGTACCCAGATGTGGAGGCACTCCTTATGCATTCCGCTTGCGGAAAACGGCATTGACATGATGCTTCCTTTCCTGCCGGATTCTTTGGCAGCTCTGCGCCACTAAACAAAATCTTTTTGCCTGTTTGAGGATGAGTTATGTGTGGGATTGTGGGGTTGTACTCTCAAGAGCCTGTCAACCAGCGTATTTATGACGCGCTGCTGCTTTTGCAGCATCGCGGTCAGGATGCGGCCGGCATTGCGACGCTTGACGGTTTGACGTTTCATATGCATAAGGCAATGGGTCTCGTGCGCGATGTTTTCAGAACCCGCAACATGCGGGATTTGTTGGGTACGTCGGGCGTGGGCCAAGTTCGCTATCCGACCCAAGGCAATGCGCAAAGTAACGAAGAAAGCCAGCCCTTTTACGTCAACGCCCCGTACGGCATTATGTTCGTGCATAACGGCAATCTCACCAACGCCGAAAGCTTAAAGCAAGAGCTCTATGACGCCGACCGCCGTCACATTAATACGACGAGCGACTCGGAAGTGCTTTTAAACGTCTTTGCCGACGAGCTCTCCCGTTTGACGGTCAACGCCAAAGTCAATCCCTCGATTATTTTTGAAGCGGTGCACGGCGTGCATGCCCGCGTGCGCGGAGCCTATGCTTGCATTGCGCTGATTGCCGGCAAGGGCATGGTGGCTTTCCGCGATCCTTACGGTATCCGTCCTTTATGCTACGGCACGAAGGAAACGGAAAAGGGACGTGAAGTTTTGTTTGCCTCCGAGTCCGTTGTGCTCGAAGCCCAAGAATTTCACTATGAAGGCGATGTGGCTCCGGGCGAGGCGGTGTACGTTTCGCCGCAAGGGGAAATCTTTAAGCAGCAATGCGCTGATCACGCCCGCCTAGTGCCGTGCGCTTTTGAGTTTGTATACCTGGCCCGTCCCGATAGCTTAATTGACGGCATTTCGGTTTACGGAGCACGCTTGCGTTTGGGCGAATATTTGGCCGATGAAGTGGCCCGCCGCATTCCATTAAACGAAATCGATGTGGTAATGCCGATTCCGGACAGTTCGCGTCCGGCTGCGCAGCAATTGGCTCAAAAGCTTAATTTGCCGTATCGCGAAGGCTTTATCAAAAACCGCTATGTCGGCCGGACCTTCATTATGCCCGGTCAAGCGGTTCGTAAAAAGACCGTTCGCCAGAAGCTGAATGCCATGCCGATTGAATTTGCCGGCAAGAATGTGCTGCTGGTTGATGATTCGATCGTACGCGGTACAACGATGACGGAAATCGTCCGCATGACGCGCCAGGCCGGTGCGAAGAAGGTGTTTGTGGCTAGCGGCGCTCCGCGCGTGTGCTACCCCAATGTCTATGGCATTGATATGCCGACCCGCAATGAGCTCATTTGCGGCGATGGCAAAGATGACGAAGCCGTCGCCAAGGTGCTCGGGGCTGACGCCGTCATCTATCAACCTTTGGAAGGTTTGAAATCGGCTCTGCATGACATGAACCCCGCGATTGAAGCGTTTGATTGCTCGTGCTTTGACGGACAATATGTCACCGGTGACGTCACACCTGAATATTTAAAGCACTTGGATGACCAAGCCCGGGCTGCCAAAGCCAAGGCAAAAGAAAAACAAGCTGACGACTAATTGTTAAGCACTCTCTCTTTTGCGGCCCGGATGTTTGAATAGGATATCCGGGCTATTTTCTGCCCAAGACGTTCTCTCAAACCTCTTTCCAAGCAACAATCTGCCGCTTTTGCTTGCTAAAGACTAATGCGACGCGAATTAACTCTTTAACTGCGGGACCAATGCCGTATCGTTTCTTGAGAATCTGCTGAATTCCTTCTTCGAGCAAGGCTTCACAGTCGTGATCTTCCTCGGCAAATTTAAACTCCAGTACCCAGTGACGATTGCCGATCTCAACTTCCAGCAGGCTGTTGCTATGCGTTTTAACGTACGGTAAGAGCGCCGCTCCGAGCATCAAAACTTGTAAATAAGTGCGGTAAGAAATGTCGTCTTTGATCGGATAGTGATGCGAATCGATGCTATTGAAAATCCGATTAAAGCAATCAACGACCGTGCCTACCTTTTGAGTTTGCATAACGAAGGCAAGATGGGCAATGCCGGATTCGACTATGGCTTCCTGCCTTAATAACGCTTGGGAGTAGAGCCTTGCCATGCCAATGCTAACTTCTTGATTGGGATAGCCCAGCAAGAAAGCCGGCTTTTTAGCCGGGCTTTAATCGTCAAGTACCCGGCCTGAACTAAAAGCGTTTCCGGCGGAATTGCATCAAATGACTTTGGTGCCGATAAAGATGAAAGTGAGCAGATAAAGGGTTTGTCAAAATTTTCCGGTGATTGCAGACGATAAGTTCTTAAGCACTTCATTAAGGCAGAGGTGGTTCCGGCACGATCAAACCAATAGGTCTGAAAGCCTGCTTCCGGAGTATTGAAAAAATTCAATACCGACCATGGGCAATGGACTTGCTCTATGCCGTTGGCGTCAAAGCAATAGCCGCCGTAGTGAATTTTCAGCTGAAAGCCGTCAGGAGCCCTCGCCCTCTGAGGACGGGGAGGAATGACGGCCCCGGGTGCCCTGCGATTCAACGTAGCGCTTCAAGATATCAATGGTGACGCCGCCCGTTGTGGCGGCGAAGTAGGCGCGAGACCAGAAAAGGCCGGTGCGGCCGCCTTGAAGAATGTCGGGATGGTTTTTTCGGATCATTCTTGAGGAAACGGTCTTCAATGCGTTCACCATGGACGATACGCTCATGTCTGCCGGGAACATAAGCAGAAGATGAATGTGATCGGCTTGCCCGTTGATTTCTTGGACCTTACAGCCGATTTTCTCCGCGGTTTCCCGAAGCGTCGCCTTCATCTCTTCAAGAATCGGCGGCGTCATCACTTTTCGGCGGTATTTTGTGGTGAACACCAGATGCACACAGAGTTTGGTGACGCTGTGCCGTCGTCTGTCATAGTCTTCAAACATTGAGCGCCTTTTTAATAAATATAATATAATTCTAATTATATCAAAAAATTAATATTTGACCGCCAATGTTGAAAGCTCTTGTTGTACGACTGTATCCCACGCCCGAGCAGGCGCGCTTTTTGCGCGGCCAGTTCGGTGCCGTTCGCTTCGTCTGGAACAAGGGGCTGTCCATCAAGCGTCATTATTATCGCGTGAAAGGAAAGTATCTCGATCCTGTCCACGATCTGAAGAAGCTCATAGCCGTTGCCAAGCGCCACCGCAAATACGCATGGCTTAAGGCCTATGACGTCATGGCACTTCAGGAAAGCCTGCGGCATCTCGGGACCGCCTTCTCTCGGTTTTCCAAGAAGGAAGCGGGGTATCCGCGTTTCAAACGCCGCCGCGGCGAGCAGTCGAGCTACCACTGCACGGGCGTTTCCGTCGGAAGCGATTTTGTCAAAATCCCGAAGATGCAAAGAATCAAAGCCGTCATTCACCGTCCCGTAGAAGGCAAGGTGAAAAGCATCACGCTCAAGCTGGATTCGTGCGGCGACTTTTTTGCGTCTATTCTTTATGACGACGGGAAGCCTTGTGCAGAGAAGCCGAAGACAGTGCGGGCCTGCGATGTAACGGGATTCGATCTGGGTCTTAGCGCCTTTGTCACGGACTCCAACGGGAACACAATGGATTCGCCGAAAGCGTATCGGCGGGCACAAAAGCGGCTCGTGAAGTCGCAGCGGGCGCTCTCACGCAAGCAGAAAGGAAGTGCGAATCGGGAAAAGGCGAGGCGCCGTCTGGCAAAGCGCCATCGGCGCGTTGCCCGGATCCGTGCCGACTTTCTGCACAAGGCGTCTCGAAAACTGGTGAACGAAAACCAAGTGCTTGTCTTCGAGACTTTGAAAATCAAGAATATGCTCGG
>DVNT01000061.1 GCA_018714185.1 Candidatus Aphodousia gallistercoris
GCCTTCGCGACGCATGGCAAAACCACGTTCACGAAGGACTTCGAGTTTTTCAGGACTATGGCGGCGTGCATCTTTTGCTTTCATAGCCGAATTATAACAGATTGTTAACTATTTTGCAATCTGGTTAATAGTTATCTCTTGTAATCTCGATTTCGGACAATCAATTTATTGCCTATCAGGCTGATAGTTGTCATGGAAAATACGAAGTGAGGACTCTTATGGGAAATTCTTTTTAGGCGTAAAATTTTCTCTTTGTCACCCCCTGAAAAATTTATTTTCAGAGACGGTCTTCTTTTTTGTTGGCGGCGACATAACCCGATTGAACAATAAATCCCGTTGGCTGAAAAGAAGTGTTGTAATCCATTTTAAGAGGGTCAAGTTATGTCTGTTATACCCCCCCCCGTATCAAGTTCAATCAAAGAATAAACTCAAAATTGCGCTGGCTGTTTTGGCGGCGTTCTCTTCTAATTGTGTTCTCGCCGAAGATTTCATTTACCACGGAACAGATGAAGGTAATCCAGAAATCAATAGAGTTTTGCAAGTAAATGCAAGCTCCGGCGATCGCGAGTACGACAATATTGATATTTCTTTAAACCCTCCGATTGCCTGGGATCGATACACAGTAACCGTTAGTGACGGAAAAACTTTGAAAGTTCTGGAAGAGACATCCATAGTATTAGAGGCTGAAAAAACTACTGATGATGTCAATGCAGGGACAAATGCATTGTATGCTGAAGGTAGTGAGTCAAAAATCCATCTAATGGGAAATGTAAACATACTCATCTACCACAATGTTGAATCCGAAAACATAGAAAAAACCGTTGGAGCCAACAACGTTTATGCGAAAACTGATGCAGAGATATACATTGGATCATCTGATTCCAAAACTACTATCTGGTCCATTGCTGCGAAACCCGATGCTATTTCTGCCAAAATTGGCGGAAAAGTTATTCTTAATTCAACCCAAAATCAAATTATCGGCTCCATTGACATGCTTAGCCAAGATGGGTTAGGAACCACAAACTCTCTCGTACGGGGAACATTTTCCGGAGAATCCTCATTTTGGTTTGGCGATGATCAAAGTGCCATGAACGTTACGGTTGATGCGTCCAATATAGATTTAGGATCTATCAAATTGGAAACTTACACCGGAAAAGAAGAAATTGAATTCCTTTACAACTTATTAGATTCGCTTAAAAGCTCAGAAGACCTCTATACTAACGTACTTGCAAACGCCCTGTGGACAGGACTCAATCTAAGAGGAACCCAAATTACTGACGAGTTGGATTTAACGTTTGAAAATGGTGCCCAATGGACTTACTTCGGGATATCGGACGTAACAGAGTACAATGGCGCTACCCTCACACCAACCCCTAAACGCATCAGTGCCATTACACTCAAAGATCGCGGCATTATCAACCTATTTGACGCTAACATCCAAGACACTTGGAAACAACTTGGTTTAACCGACCTTTGGCCGGACTTAGAAGATGTCAATCACGACTACGTCCGCATCGGAGACCTAAAAGGTTCCGGCGGCATTTTCCGTTTGGATTTAGACGGGATCGATAAAACACAAAGCGACATGGTTTATATTGAAGGATCGTCAGATCCCGGACAACACTACATCGAGCCCTACAATTTAGACCGTCTGGAAACGATTACCCCTGAAAATACGCTCGTCTTTGCGTTAGTCGATAAAGACGCATCTGACGTGACCTTCGTTGATAAGATTAATTTAGAGGGCGAAACTTTATACGACTACGAGTTACAGATTAACCATAGCGAAGTAGTCGCAGAAGACCTTAATCGAGATGAGTTAACTAGCAAAGACGTCTCTAGCGAGTCCTATATCGGCGGTACCAAATGGTTCATCGAGCGCTTTGTGGTAAGTCAATCTGCCTCTGCCCTATCAATGACAGGTGCCGGCTTTGCCGCCTACGATGCCGCCATTGAAATGGATCGGCGCGATCGGCGCTTGTTGCAAACCTTTAAGGATGAAGAAACCGGTTTATGGGTCCGTGCCCGCCACGGCGAGCGCGGCGTCAAAAACGAGTACGGCTACCAGCTTAACGGCTTTGCCGTGGGCACGGACTACGCGTTAAGCGACACGAACGCTTTAGGCATTGCCTTTAGTTTCGAAAAGGGCGACACCGACTTCAAATCTGTCGTGGGCGACGGCAACATGAAGCGCTACGAATTGGCGGTTTACAATACGCACGATTTCGGCGCTCCCTATTTGGACTTCGTCGGTCGCTTGGGTATCGTCAAGAGCGACTACACCGCCTATAACCAAAGCCGCACGCTTTCGACTTCGGGCGACTTCGATCAAAAGTACGCCACGCTTTCAGCGGAAGCGGGCTACACCTTAGAAGACACGAACGGCGTTTTCATCGAACCTCAAGTACAGGTTCAACTCACCTACCTCAAAGACTACGACTACGCCTCTGACCGCAACATGCACGTATCGGCCGATTCCGACTACGTGGTCTTGTCGCGCGTTGGATTGCGCGGCGGCCGCCACTTTGATTCCGAAAGCTTGCTAGGCGAAGTCTACGGACGCGCCGATGTCTACCATCAATTCACTGACGGCCAAGACGCGATCTTTAGGGATACGGAGCAAGCCATGTTCCAAACCTGGGGCACCAATAAGACCTTCGCTTCCATTGGCTTAGGCTCTTACCTTAAGGCCAAGAGCGGCTGGGGCGTGCAATTTGACGTTGAAAAGAATTTGGGCGGCAAGAGCATTGACTCGTGGATGATCACGGGCCAAGCACGCTACGAATTCTAAAAACTTCAACCGGTCCTTGAACCTCCTTGTTTTTCCGATCAAGGAGGTTTTTCTTTAGCCAGCAAAAAGCCCCGAAGAGCACAAACTCCTCGAGGCTCATTTTTATCTAAAAGCGAGAGGCGGATTAGGCTGCCGGCTTTTCTTGCGGATGCTCTTCAGCCTTGGCCGCTTTTTCAGCCTTATCCTTCTTGCCGTCTTCAAGCAACGCTTTCATCGACAAGCGCACGCGGCCCTTATCATCGGCTTCGATCACTTTCACGCGAACGACTTGGCCTTCCTTCAAGTAGTCGGACACGGCGTTAACGCGTTCGTTAGCGATTTGGCTGATGTGCAACAAGCCGTCCTTGCCGGGCAGCAATTGCACGATCGCGCCAAAGTCCATCAAGCGGGTCACGGTGCCTTCGTAGATTTGGCCCTTTTCAATTTCAGCGGTGATCTCTTCGATGCGCTTTTGAGCGGCGATACCGGCTTGCGGATCCACCGAAGCGATCGTCACGGAACCGTCATCATCAATGTTGATCGTGGCACCGGTTTCTTCGGTGATCGCACGGATCGTGGCACCGCCCTTACCGATCACGTCGCGGATCTTTTCCGGATTGATCTTCATCGTGATCATGCGCGGAGCAAAGCGCGACAATTCCTTGGCGCCGCCCGCCGCTTGCGTGCGCATTTCATTCAAAATGTGCTGGCGGCCTTCGTGGGCTTGAGCCAAAGCCACTTGCATGATTTCCTTGGTGATGCCTTCAATCTTGATATCCATTTGAAGAGCCGTGACGCCGTTTTCGGTACCGGCCACCTTGAAGTCCATATCGCCCAAGTGGTCTTCGTCACCCAAGATATCGGTCAAGACGGCAAACTTGTTGCCTTCCTTGATTAAGCCCATGGCCACACCGGCCACGTAGTCCTTTAACGGCACGCCGGCGTCCATCAGGGACAAGCAGCCGCCGCAGACGCTGGCCATAGAGGAAGAACCGTTCGATTCGCAGATTTCAGACACCACGCGAATCGTGTAAGAGAATTCGTCTTCAGAGGGCAGCACAGCCTTCAAAGCACGCTTAGCCAAACGGCCGTGGCCGATTTCGCGGCGCTTGGGGCTACCGATGCGGCCCGTTTCGCCCGTGGCAAACGGGGGCATGTTGTAGTGCAGCATGAAGCGTTCATGCGTTTCGCCCAAGAGGCCGTCAACGATTTGTTCGTCTTGCTTTGTGCCCAAGGTCGTAACCACGAGCGCTTGCGTTTCGCCGCGCGTAAAGAGCGCGGAACCGTGCGTGCGCGGCAGCACCCCTTGGCGGATTTCGATCGGGCGCACGGTCTTCGTGTCGCGACCATCGATACGGGGTTCGCCGTTTAAGATCTTGCTGCGAACAAGCGTGGCTTCCATGTTAAAGAGAATGCCGGCCACTTCGTTTGCGTCGGGTACTTCGGTGCCGGCCGCTTCAGCGTCCTTAGCCAACGCTTCATCCACGGCAGCGTACACTTCGCGCAATTTGTCGTTACGGGCTTGCTTGCTGCGAATCGAATAGGCTTCTTTCAAGCCTTCATCGGCCAATTCATGAATACGGGCAATCAAGGCTTCATTTTTCGGAGCAGGCTGCCAATCCCAAGCGGGCTTACCGGCTTCTTCAACCAATTCATTAATGGCGTTAATCGCCACTTGTTGTTGCTCGTGGCCAAACATCACGGCGTTGAGCATCACGTCTTCGGGCAAGCAATCGGCTTCGGATTCCACCATCAGCACGGCGCGTTCGGTACCGGCCACCACGAGGTCTAACCGGCTTTCGGCCATTTGGGAGATCTTCGGGTTGCAGACGAATTCACCGTTGATGTAGCCCACGCGGCAAGCACCGATCGGGCCGTCAAACGGAATACCGGAAATAGCCAAAGCAGCCGAAGCACCCAGCATGGAGGGAATATCGGGATCGACTTCCGGATCAGCCGAGAGCACGTGAATGATCACTTGCACTTCGTTAAAGAAGCCTTCCGGGAAAAGCGGACGGATCGGACGGTCGATCAAGCGGGAGGTTAACGTTTCCTTTTCGCTCGGACGGCCTTCGCGCTTGAAAAAGCCTCCGGGGATCTTGCCGGCGGCATAGGTCTTTTCAACGTAGTCCACGGTCAAGGGGAAGAAATCTTGGCCGGGCTTGGTTTCTTTCTTGGCAACGACCGTGGCGAGCACCACCGTGTCGTCCATTTGGCAAACCACGGCACCCGTGGCTTGGCGGGCCAATTCGCCCGTCGTGAAAGTCACATCGTGATCGCCGAAGCGAAACGACTTGCTCACTTTATTAAACATCGTCATGACGTTCTTTCCTTATAAAAAAAGAATGAGACGGTGTTCCGATACGCTGCGGTGTCAATCCCCCGGCTCTTCGCAGGGACTCACATCGCAACGCACAAACCGGAATAACGCCCGTCTCCATTCAATCCATTCATCTCAGGCTAACGAAAAGACGACCCGCAAGCAGGTCGTCTTTCTTCTGTCTTTGATTACTTACGCAAATTCAACGTGTTGATCAAATTGCGGTAAGCGTCCAAATCCGTACGCTTCAAGTAGTCAAGCAACTTACGGCGACGGGAGACCATCTTCAACAAACCGCGGCGGGAGTGGTGGTCCTTGGCGTGTTCCTTGAAGTGCGGGGTCAATTCGTTAATACGAGCCGTGAGCAAAGCCACTTGGACTTCGGGAGAGCCCGTATCACCGGGTTTGCGTTGGAACTTGGCAACGATTTCAGACTTATTGATATCTTGAACAGACATTGTTTTTTAACCTTTAAAAAATTAAAACAAGCGAACGTGGAAGTTGGGCCACGCCGTGAAGAGCGCTATTGTACTGTATTTCAAAAATAATTTCGAGTTTTTTGCCTGCGCCTGGCCCCTCTGCCGAGCCCGCAGCAAAGACTCGTACCCCTTTCTAGCACTTCATTAACTTTTCGCGATAGTAGCGCAGCTCATCGATGCTTTCCAAAATATCGGAAAGCGCTTCGTGGCGCGTGCTCTTGCGAAAGCCTTTTTGCACCTCCGGGGCCCAGCGGCGAGCCAGTTCCTTGAAAGTGGACACATCAATATTGCGGTAGTGGAAATAGTCTTCCAACCGCGGCATCCACCGGGCCATAAAGCGCCGGTCTTGGCCGATCGAGTTGCCGCACATGGGGCTTTTTCCGGCCGGCACGAAGCGGCGGAATTCCTTGAGGAAAATCTCGGTGGCAGCTTCTTCATCGACTGCGGAGGCAAGCACCCGGTCAATCAGCCCCGAGCGGCCGTGCATTTGCGTATTCCACGCATCCATCGAGCGCATGATACGCTCGCTTTGGTGCACGGCAACCACCGGGCACTCGTGCAAAATATTTAATTGGGCATCGGTAACGACCGCGGCCACTTCAATGACGCGGTTGACTTCGGGCTGCAAGCCCGTCATCTCCATATCCACCCAAATCAGATTGTCCTCGCTGTAGCGAGGATCTTTTTCAATGCAGTTCCCCATTTTAAACAGTAAATCCTTTAAAATTAGCGGGTTGAGATTCGATATTGTCGCACGTTTTCATGAGTTTTACCTTCGCCCAAGTCTTTTTGGCTGCGCTGTGCTTTTATTTTGTCGTTCACAGCCTGACCTGCCTGGCCGAAATCATTCACCTCAAGCGTACCGTCGGCGAAGTGCCGGCCCCGCTGAAAGAAAAGATTTCCCCGGCTCAGCACCGCAAAGCCGCCTCTTACGATATTGCCCGGACCAAACTGAGCTGGCTCGAAGTCACGGTTTCGACGGCGCTTATTGTCGTGCTGACCGCCGGCGACGGGATAAACACCATCAGTGACTGGCTCATGGACCACGTCGGCGACCAGTTTGCTTTCCACTGGATGCTTCCGGCCATCGTCGGCCTGATTTTTGTGGTCGTCGACCTGCCTTTTTGCTGGTACCGGGAGTTTCGGCTGCGCGAAGCTTACGGCTACACGAGGCAAAACCCGAAAAAATGGTTCAAGAATTTTATCTCGCTTACGCTGCTCGGTTGGATCGCCGTCTTGCCGCTATTGTGGATCGGCTTATTTTTGTGGCAAGAAACCGGATCGCACTGGTGGCTTTGGGGCTGGATCGGTTTTTCCGTCTATCTGATTTTCTCCTTGGGGCTTGCACGACGCCTTTTGTACTTTTTCCGTCCCTCGCGCGGCACCGCCGCCGACAATCCCGAGGTGCTTTCCCGCCTGAAGGATCTTAGCGCCCGCACGGGCTTAACCATTACCAGCGTGTGGGTTGCCTCGGCGCGCGACAATGATGCGTTGCCGCCCGCGTTTGCCTTCGGCCACCGGCAAAATGTCCGGCTGATTTTCCGCAACGACGTCTACAAGCGCCTGAGCCCGGAAAACCTGATGGCGATTGCCGCCCACGGCCTTGCGCGCAATTTAAGCCACATGTATTTCCAAGCCTGGCTTGCGAGCTCGCTCTCGGCTTTGGCGGTTTTTCTCTTTTTGGCTTGGTTTGCTCCCCAGTCCTGGTTTCTCAATGAAATCGGTTTTCGTGTGTACGGCCCCGGTCCCTACTACGGCTCGCTATTGACCTTTGCCATTGTCGCGCTGCCCGTGCTGCTCTTTCCGTTTCGCTTGCCGCTGTTTTTATTCTTGCGGCACTGGATTTTCCTCTCCGACAAATATGCGTTAAAGCACGTCGGTTTAAAGACCACCGTGAAAGCGCTGATCGAGCTCACGCCGACGCCCATGCGGCACTCCAGCGTCACGCTGGGCTTTTTCGATCTGCTCTTTTCCCATGAGCCGAGCCTCATGGCCCGCATTACCCGCGTGCAGAGCTACCAAAAGGAGCTTCAAGCGGATGCCCAAAAGCGCCTGGCCCGCCAAGAGCGCATGATGAAAGTGCATCAAATGGAAAATATCCGCGCCGCCGTCAAGCAAGAGCAGCGCGAGTACCGATTCATTCAATCGCAGGCGAAGGAAACGCGCCGGCACTACGATGCTCAACGTTTTGAAAAGGAATTGGCCTTAGCCGCCCAAACTGTTGCCGTCAACCGCAGCCATCTTGCCTTAAAGGCGTATGCGGATCCGCAACTGGCGTTAGCCCTTCAAGACGCCTACCGCGATAATGCGTCGCACCCCCTATACGGAAAAAGCCTCGCTTTCGGCCTAAAGAATGCTTACGCCCGGGTCAAAGGGCGTTTAGCCGCTTGGAAAGCCTCGCGGCAAAACCGGCAAGAGGCAGCCTTAGCCAAAAATTCTCCGGCTGAAAAAGCGCCCTCCCCTGTTAAAGAAGAACTGACTGAAAGCGTACCGGGTACTGAAGATAAAGCCCGAGGCCCGGGAAAGGAAACAACGGCACCTGAACGCTTTAAAGCTCCGAGCGCTGAAAAGCTGATGCCCGACAACGCGAACACCGACGCCCAAGCCGGACAGGGCTCTTTGCTGAACTTAAACCCAACGCAGGCCCATACCCCGTCGGTCCCGCTCGCGCTTCAAGCCGAAGAAGACGTCCAGCCTCCTGAAGCTAAGAAAAAGGAAAACGCATAATGGCAAGCTGCTCCCGGGATTTAAAAAACGGACTTCATTTTCAAGGACAAGTGGTCTCCGGCCACGGCAGGCACTACTTTGTGCGGGATGCCCGGGGGACTTTGTATGAAGCGCATCGACGAGGCAAAAAAGGCGACGTGGTGGTCGGCGACCGAGTGCTTTGCATGGCCTCTTTTGACAATACGGCGGCCATTGAATCCATCGAGCCGCGCACCAGCCTGTTATTTCGGCAAGACGAATGGCGCACCAAAACGCTCGCAGCCAATATTGACCTTTTAGCAATTGTCTTTGCCTCGCACCCGCGCTTTAATCCCTGGTTTGTCTGGAAAGCTTTGGTTGCCGCGCACGCGGCCGGCGTACGGCCGGTAATTCTTCGCAACAAATCGGATTTGACTGAGGGCGCTGAGCAAGCCGCGCTTTTCTTGGAGAGCCTTCAAGCCTTGGGCTACGAAACCTACACCATCTCAGCCCAAACGGCCGATGCCGAAACACTGAAAACGCTCAACAACCTCTTTCACGGCCGGCACTCGCTGCTCGTAGGCCAGTCCGGCATGGGTAAGTCCACCATCTTAAACCTGCTGGTCAAGGAAGCGAACGCAAAAACACGCGAGTACTCCGAAGCGCTTAACTTGGGCCGCCAAACGACAACGGCCACAACGCTCTACGACTTAGATAGCGGCGAAGGCTTTGTGATTGACTCGCCGGGCTTTCAAGAGTTCGGCCTTGCCCACTTAAGCATTGACGAGGTCATTGAGGCGATGCCGGACATTAAGGCGCACGTGGGCGGATGCCGCTTTAACAATTGCCGGCACCTAAAAGAACCGGGTTGCTCGGTGAAAGCGGCCGTGCAAGAAGGCGGGATTTCCAAAGAGCGTTACGAATTCTATGTTGCCTTAGCCAACGGCATTGAGCGGCAGGCACAAAACCGCTGGTAAGCCGCGCCTACAACAAACCGGCCACAATAAAGAGAGCGGCAAGCGCGTAAGTGATCTTTAGCCACAGGCGTCCCACGGCTTGCTCGGAAAAGACCTTTAAGACCACGGTAATTAAGCCTGCCACCAGAATACCCCAAAGCGAAAGCAGCGCCTTTAAGGCAAAAAATTCCCACCGCCCGATATCTTCGGGCACGCCCAGCCCGCCAAAGTAGCTGATCGGCCAACGGTCGAAGACGAAAAAATTCACGCCGACAGAGACAACGGCCGCCAGGATGAGCCAAAAAGTCGCGGGGCTATGCTGCGGAGGCGGCGCACTGGCCATAAAAGCGTAGGGCATTTCGGCATGCTCATCGGAGTAGTCTTTGGCCTTTTTTTCTTCCTGATCTTGATGAATCCGGTGCATGAGGCCCCACAGCACAGCCACGGCAATCGCAAAAAGAACCCCGGAGAAAAGCGCGCGCATGTCGCTTTGCACTTCCGCCACGTTGGTATAGGTGTGCGTGAGCGAAAGATAAAGGCCGGCACCGGCCCCTAAGACAGGCATCACCCAAAACGGCGCATTCGAAAGCCTGACGCGGCGCCGAAAGGTCAAAATCATTTCAATCAGGCGCACGACGACCGCCCCCACAAAGCCCACAAGGGCTCCGAGGAAAACAATCTCCAATAGGGTTAAAGACGGATTCATAGTGCGAATGAATAACAGCAAAAACGATGCGCTTTTTTATTTTAGCGATTTCAAAAAACTTGGTTGAACCCAAAACTAAAAGAGCTTCCGATAAAACTACCGGAAGCTCCGAGTCGGATGTTAGTCTAAACGACTAAATCAGCGGCGTCTATTAGAAGACGTAGCGGGCACCCAAGTTCACGCGCCACTTTTGATCGATGTCGCCGCCAAAGCCCGTGCCGACATCAATAAAGGTGTTGATGGAATCGGTGGCTTGGTAGGAAGCGCCCAAGGACACTTCGCCCCAGTTGTCATCCATTTCGTCCTTGAACGTGCGGCTGGCGCCGTTCAAGCTGTAGTTGCCTTCCACATCACCCAAGAAGTCGTGGTTGTAGGAGGCCTTGACATAAGCCGCACCGCGGTCTTCGGCAAACTTCATGCCGCCCATCACGCCCACGCGGGCGATCAAGCTATCCATGTTGTCAAAGCTCACATGGCGACCGATATTGGAGACATAGTCTTCCGAACGCAAATAGCTGTAGGTCAACTGGATTTGCGGTTCGACAAAGAAGTTTTGGATGTCCCAACGATGGCCCGTTTCGATGCCGAAGATCACGCCCGTCATCATGTAGTCCGAGCTTTCGGCGCCGGCGCTCGTGCGCAAGTCATAATCCGTATCAATACGGCCGACCTTTAACATCGTATCCAAGAAGCAGCCGCTGTCGTTAAAGTAGCTGCCGTACAAGCCGAAGGTGTAGGTGTTGTTGTCGGAAGAACCGGCCGTCACATCCGTATCGCCCTTGGTGTAGTCAAAGCTCACGCCCAACATCACGTTGCTGGAAATGACCTTATCGAAACCGACTTCGATCGTGTTGTAGTCGTGCTGGATGTTGTCGCCGTCCAAACGGCCGTTGTTGTAGCGAGCCCAGGCACCGGCCGTTTCAGGCATCGTACGCAACGTGCCCATACGGTCAGAGAGGTTGCTCAATTGAGAACGCCACATCAAGGCATTGGTCATAGCCAATTCTTGAGCGGAGGACAACAAATCGTTCGTGCGCAACACTTGGGTGGTGTAATTGCCTTGTTCGTCCTTGGTCACGCTTACGGCATCGCCCATCAAGCCTTGATCAAGCGTAACGGAGGTCAACCCTTCTGTACCCAATTTAACACCGTCAAAGAGTTGAGCCGTTTCTACATCGCCCTTTTGGTATTGGTCGGACACACGAGCCGTGTAGCCCACGCTAACATTGGCCTTGCCTTCACCATCAAGGGTATCCACGGACAAAACTTTTGCTTCTGCCGTACCAACGCTGGAAAGTTTGAATTCAGCAGCGGAAGTCTTGTCCAAAGTCATCGTGCCGATATCCATTCCCGTATCAGTACCTTCAAAGGTCATATCAGCACCAGTAAGATCCACAGTCAACTTGTCACCCGGATTTGCGTTGGAGTCTCTCGTGGTCTCCAATTGAATCGTTTCGTTCTTAACACCCTCAACAGACAAGGTAGCTGTTTGATTCAATGAAACTAAACCTTCAATATGGGAGCCCTCTTCCAACATGACGAGCGTTCCCTTAGCAGCACTACCACCATTGTCGAAAACACGAATGGCGTAAGCATCTTCATCGGCAATGATCGTACCCGCATTAAGAATTTGAGCATTCTGGATATCATCCGTCACACGGATACCCATGGCACCTTCACCCATGGCGATAATTTGGCCACGGTTCACAAAGGAATGCTCACCAGTTTTAGCCGCTAAATCAACAGCTGCGGCCGTACCTTCTGCAACAATGACACCCTTTTCACTGTTGATAACCGTGTTTGATCCAGTCGTACCAACACTAATACCCAAAGCATCCTTTGCATAAACCAATCCGCTATTGGTGAATTTCGCATTGTTATCAACGAGCACGCCTTTCACCAACCAGAATTCAGAAGCCGAAGCGTGATTAGCATAAACGTTTCCGCTATTGGAAGCTGCAACCCCTTCACCACTAGCTAACAGACCAATAATTTTTCCGCCAGTTGCCGTTCCTTCAGAAGGATTTTTACCAAATACCCAAAGGTTTTTATCAAAGTCTTTCCCGTTGGCTAAACTCGAAAAGCTTGTACCATTGTCCTTCGTAGATGTAGAGACTGCATAATTTTCTTCAGTAAACTCTCCGGAAATTGCCGTTTGTCCAGCTGTTAATTCCATCGGATTTTCTACTTGAGAATCAACCCATTGGGGGGGGGGTAGCCATCGCAGTGCTGCAGAATGCAAGTGCCAAAGCACTTGCCAAAATAGTTTTAGTCATTGTATTTTTCTCCTAAAAGTGTGCCTACTTTGAGCGCACCGCCGACAATATATCCTCCCCCCTCCTAAACCATTTTGATCTAGCTTAATGTTTACTAAAATATCACACAAAATTCACACAATTTTCTTGGCAATTCCGATTATTTTCTTTAATGCGACACATTAAATTTTCTGTTGAACTTCTTCGTGTTTTTGAGAAATGAATCCAAGAATATTCAGCTCATCACCTCCCCCGCAATAGACTTAATCATCTTCCCTCACCAAGGGGTAGGCAAAATAATCTTATTAATCATGATGATACATGTTTAGAGCGGGTTCTATGATCAAAAACAATGGCGAATGTGATTTTTTGAAACCGTCTGCCGGCTTTATAATGCAAGAAGATTGGCTAAGAGGATTAAATGATCGTCCAATTATCCCCTTTTGATCCGGCTCAATATCTTGAAACCGATGAAGATATTGCTGTTTTTCTCGACGAAGCCTTAAAAAGCGGCGATGCCGGTTACATTGCTCACGCTGTAGGTGTTATCGCTCGAGCCAAAGGCACAACGGCCCTCTCAAGGCAGATAGACATTTCACCCGAGGAGCTTAATCAATTCTTTTCCGACAAAGGCAACCCGTCCCTTAAAACAACCTTTGCGGTACTTGAGGCACTGGGCATTAAACTTGCCGTTGCCCGCAACCCCGACTAAAACGGCATCCATTCCATAACCGCCTTCAAGCACTTTTTCGGTCTCTGCACCGTCATATGAAAAAAGGCCGAGCACCAAGCCCGACCTTCTTAAAGTATTTCGGTTCTCTTGAAGGATTACTTCGAGAGCTTTTCCTTAATACGAGCAGCCTTACCGGAGCGATTGCGCAAGTAGTAGAGCTTGGCACGACGAACATCGCCGCGACGCTTCACTTCGATGCTGGCGATCGTCGGAGCATAGAGTTGGAAGGTACGTTCCACGCCTTCACCGCTCGAGATCTTACGAACGATGAAAGAGGAGTTCAAACCTCGATTGCGGCGAGCGATCACAACGCCTTCGTAGGCTTGCACGCGCTTGCGGGAGCCTTCGACAACGTTCACGTTCACCACCACCGTATCGCCGGGGGCAAATTCAGGATAGGTCTTGCCGGCGGTCACGCGGGCGAGTTCTTCTTGTTCCAACTTTTGGATCAGATTCATTTTTATCTCCAAAACCATCATCATGTGGTCTGCGATCGGTCTTGCCGCGCATCGTCACCACCGATAGGATGGACTTTTTAAATTAACAAAACTTTCCGTCTACACGGAAAGGACGCTATTGTATACGAATTCCCAAAGAATTGCGCGAGAAAATCAAGAAAAATTTCTTTATTTTCGAACGGTTATCGATGCTCGCGCAGCCACTTCTCATCGGCCTTGTCCAATTTTCCGTCCGCGCGGGCCTTTTCAATCAAATCCGCCCGCGTACGGGCCGTGAGTTCCAAGCTTTTTTCCCTTGTCCAGCGAACGATATTGGCATGGTGCCCCGATAAGAGCACTTCGGGTACGCCTTGGCCGCGCCAAACTTCAGGCCGCGTATAGTGCGGAGCATCCAAAAGCCCCGTCGAGAACGATTCATCTAGCGTAGAAAGCTCTTTAATCGCGCCGGGCAGCTGCCGCACCACCGCATCGATTAAGGCCATGGCCGGCAACTCCCCACCCGAGAGCACAAAATCGCCCAAGCTCACCGTTTCATCGACAAAGCCGTCCAAAAAACGCTGGTCAATGCCTTCATAGCGGCCGCAAATCAAAACAAGATCCCGGGCATTTGCAACCCACTCGCGCACCATGGCGTCCGTCAAGCGCTTGCCGTTGGGGGCAAAGCTCACCACCGGGCCTCGGTTGCCGGAAGCGCGAATACGCTCGACCGTACGCGCCAACGGCTCGGCCATCATCACCATGCCGGGACCGCCTCCGAACGGGCGGTCATCGACCGTACGGTGATTGTCAAACGTTTCCTCGCGGGGATTCCAGGTATTGAGCGACCACAAGCCGCGCTTGATCGCGCGCGAGGTAATGCCGTGCTCGGTGACCGCCTCAAACATGGGCGCAAAAAGCGTAACAACGTCAAAACGCATGCCGCCCTCGTTTAGCGCTCATCAAGCCAAACCTGCAGGATGGCTTCCAAAATGGCTTCCGTACTTTTTTCCGGATCATCATCAAAGCCCTCAAGGGCCACAACCATATCGTGCAGCTCGGTAAAGCGCAGCTTAAGCGGATCCACTTCGGGATAGCGCTCGGCTAAGGCTTCGCCGATTTCACGGGCATCTTTCCAGCGCATGGCTACAGCTCCTTGGCGTGATTGCGACTATATTTCGGAATCTCAATCGTGAGATCCTCCTCGCCCACGACCGTCTGGCAGGAAAGGCGGGAGACGGAGGTCACGCCCCAAGCCTGATCGAGCATGTCAAGTTCTTCGTCGCTCGGCTCATTGAGCGAGTCAAAGCCCTTGCGCACGATCACGTGGCAGGTCGAGCAGGCACCGGAAAACTCGCAGGCGTGCTCGATTTTGACGCCGTTGGCTAGCAGCGCACGCGCCAACTTCACCCCGGGCTTGACCTCAAAGGTCTTTCCCTCAGGGCAAATCGTCTCATGAGGCAATACGGTAATAACGGGCATTTCTTATGTCCTTTCTAAACAATGTCATCGACATTCTTGCCGGAAAGCGCTTGGCCGATAGCCCGGTCCATGCGCCGCTCGGCAAATTCTTCGGTCGCTTTCGTCAAGTCGGCTTCCAAGGTCTTCATGTCATCTAAGGCATGCGCTTCGACCGCCGCCAACAATTTTTTAATCAGCTCACGAATCCGGCCTTCTTCTTGCGCGGTTAAAAGATCCGAATCGGTCGCAAGCGCGCCGACCGTGCTTTCAATTAAGCGGCGCGACTCCACCTCTTCTTCCCGGAGCGCCCGCAAATGCATATCTTCTTCGGCGTTGCCCGTGCCGTCTTTGAGCATCCGGACAATTTCTTCGTCGGTTAACCCGTAACTGGGCTTGACGGTCACATGCGCTTCTACGCCGGTCTGGGTTTCGCGGGCCGAGACCGACAAGAGTCCGTCGGCGTCAACGGAAAAAGTCACGCGAATGCGCGCGGCGCCCGCAACCAGCGCCGGCAGCCCCCGCAGTTCGAACCGGGCCAGGCTGCGGCAAGCATCCACGATTTCGCGCTCGCCCTGCACCACGTGAATGGCCATGGCCGTCTGCCCGTCCTTGAAAGTCGTAAAGTCCTGCGCCATGGCAACCGGAATCGGCGTATTGCGCGGAATAATCTTCTCGACCAAGCCGCCCATGGTTTCCAGCCCGAGCGAAAGCGGCGTCACGTCCAGCAGCAGCCAATCGTCGTCGGAACTATTACCCGCGAGCAAATTAGCCTGGCGCGCCGCGCCGACCGCCACCACTTCATCGGGATTAATGTTGTCAAGCGGATCAAAGCCGAGATAGTCTTTAACGGCTTCGCGCACCACGGGCATGCGAGTGGAGCCGCCCACAAGCACAAGCCCCTGGATTTCCGATTGCGACAGCCGGGCATCTTTCATCACCGAGCGCAGCGTATCAATGGTTTTTTGCACCAAATCGGCGGTGACGTCTTTTAAAACGGAACGGTTCGCTTTCAGGTCAATGCCGCGGCCGTCCGAAAGGGTTAAGCGAAAAGGCACTTCTTCGTAGCTGCTTAGGGCTTCCTTGACGCCCTTAGCGGCAACGATCACCAAGCGCTTATCGTCCGGACCAACGCTTGCCGGATCAATGCCGGCGCTTTTTAGCGCCCAATCATAGAGGCGGTGGTCAAAATCGTCGCCGCCTAAGGCCGAGTCGCCTCCTGTAGCCAAGACTTCGAACACGCCCTTGGTTAAACGCAGCACCGACACGTCAAACGTGCCGCCGCCCAGGTCGTAAATGACATAAAGCCCCTCGGCCCCCTCATCAAGCCCGTAGGCCAGGGCCGCGGCCGTCGGCTCATTGAGTAGCCGCAGCACGTTAAGCCCGGCCAAACGCGCAGCATCTTTGGTTGCCTGACGCTGCGCGTCATCAAAATAGGCGGGCACCGTAATCACGGCACCGACGAGCTCGCCGCCGAGCGCCTCTTCAGCGCGCTCGCGCAGCACGCGCAATATCTCCGCCGAGACCTGCACCGGGCTTTTCTCTCCGGCGACCGTCTTGATGCGCAGCATGCCGGCTTCGTCGGCGAAGGTATAAGGCAAATTGGCAATATGGCGCAAATCCGCCCGGGAACGCCCCACAAAGCGCTTGACGCTTACAATCGTATTGGCCGCGTCGCTACTGAGATTTTGCAGCGCCCGGTAACCGGTCTCGACCGTGCCGTCGGGCAAGTAGCGCACAACCGACGGCAAAAGCTTGCGACCCTCGTGGTCGGCAAGCACTTCCGTCTGGGCATTCTTTACGGTAGCTACCAACGAATTGGTCGTTCCCAAATCAATGCCGACCGCTAAACGGTGCTGATGGGGATCTGCCGACATGCCCGGTTCGGCAATTTGCATTAAAGCCATGAACTATTCCTCGGATTGAATCTGCGAGAGCAATTTGGTTACGAAAAGAAGCTTGCGGGTAAGCTCGTAGGCCGCTTCGGTGTCGTTGTTCACGTCAAAAGCTTCCTCGAGCGCACGAATAATCGCTTGCTGCTCGGCGCTGACCTGAGCGGCCAACGCATCAAGCGCCGCACGGTCACGGCCTTGTTCGGCCGCTTCGAGCTTTTCGTGCCAGCGCATCTGCTCCATCAAAAAAGCCGCCGGCATCGGCTTATGCTCGTTCACATCTTTGCCGCGCAAAAGGCAAAGGTAGCGCGCCCGGCTTAAATCATCGGCAAGCGTCTGGTAGGCATCGTTAACGCGCACCGACATTTGCTCGGCCAAGCGCTTTTCAAGCGCCGAAGCGTTCACGAAACGGTCCGGGTGCAGCCGCGCAAGCAACGCATTTTTTGCCGTCTCCAGAGACGACAAATCAACCGCAAAACGCTGCGGTTGATTTAAAAGCGCAAAGAAATCTTTCTGTGCCATTCGTTTTTATACTTGGAAAGACTCGCCGCAACCGCAATGACTTTTCTCATTGGGATTGTGGAACTTAAACCCTTCCTGCAACCCTTCTCGAGTGTAGTCGAGCTCGGTTCCGTCAAGATAGGGAAGGCTCTTGGCATCGACCACGACTTTGACGCCGAAGCTTTCGTAGACGTTATCATCGTCTTCGATCGCATCGGCAAATTCAAGCTTGTAGGCCATGCCCGAGCAGCCCGACGTTTTCACGCCGAGCCGCAGGCCGATCCCCTTGCCGCGCTTGGTCAAATATGTATTGACGTGGCGGGCCGCGTTTTCAGTCAGTGTCACAGCCATTATTTTGCTTCCTGTTTCTTTCGGTAATCCGCAATGGCGGCCTTGATGGCATCTTCGGCCAAAATCGAGCAGTGAATCTTCACGGGCGGCAGGGCCAATTCTTCGGCAATCTCCTCATTGGAAAGCTTCATCGCTTCGTCCAAGGACTTGCCCTTGACCCATTCGGTTACCAAAGAGCTCGAGGCAATGGCCGAGCCGCAGCCGTAGGTCTTGAATTTGGCGTCTTCAATAATGCCCTTGTCGCTCACCTTGATCTGCAAGCGCATCACATCGCCGCAAGCGGGAGCGCCCACCATGCCGGTGCCGACATCTTTTTCGTTTTGGTCGAGCGTCCCGACGTTTCTCGGGTGCTCGTAGTGATCCATTAATTTGTCGCTATATTGCATAACGAAGTTTTCCTTCCCTATCAGTGTTGGCTCCACTGGACCTGATTGAGGTCAACCCCTTTTTGGTGCATTTCCCACAAAGGAGACATCTCGCGAAGCTTCGCCACTTTTTCCTTGAGCTCGGCTACAACGTAGTCAATTTCCTCTTCGGTCGTAAAGCGGCCGAGCGTGAAACGAATCGAACTGTGGGCAAGCTCATCGTCGCGGCCCAAGGCGCGCAGCACAAATGACGGCTCCAAGCTTGCCGAAGTGCAAGCCGAGCCCGAGGAAACGGCAATGTCCTTGAGCGCCATCATGAGGCTTTCGCCTTCAATGTAGGCAAAGCTCACGTTCAAGTTGGTGCTCACGCGATGCTCCCAGTCCCCGTTTAAGTACACATCGGGAATTTCCTGGATGCCGGCCCAAAGCTTATTGCGAAGCTTGGTAAAGCGCGCATTTTCTTCATCCATTTCCAAGCGGGCGAGGCGGTAAGCTTCCCCCATGCCGACAATCTGGTGGGTAGCCAAAGTGCCCGAGCGCATGCCGCGTTCGTGGCCGCCGCCGTGAATTTGAGGCTCAAGGCGCACGCGAGGCTTGCGGCGCACGTAAAGCGCACCGATGCCCTTGGGACCGTAAACCTTGTGACCGGACATGCTCATCAAGTCGATCGGATCGGTTTGCATATCCAAATGCAGCTTGCCGATCGCTTGCGTGGCATCGACGTGGAAGAAGACGCCCTTTTCACGGCACATCTTGCCGATTGCCTTGTAGTCTTGGATGACGCCGATTTCATTGTTCACCGCCATCACGGAAACCAAAATCGTGTCCGGACGGATGGCCGCTTCCAAGGCATTCAGATCCAACAACCCGTTGGGCAAAACATCCATGTAGGTCACTTCGTAGCCTTCGCTTTCCAAGTGGCGCATACTGTCCAAAACCGCCTTATGTTCGGTCTTGACCGTGATGAGGTGCTTGCCGCGGTCTTTATAAAAGTGGGCGATTCCCTTAATCGCAAGGTTATCCGATTCCGTAGCGCCCGAAGTCCAGACGATTTCCCGCGGATCGGCGTTAATCATTTGGGCTACCTGCGAGCGGGCTTCTTCGACCGCATCACGAGCTTCCCAGCCGTAGGAGTGTGAAGTGCTCGCGGCATTGCCGAAATGCTCGTAAAGCCAGGGCACCATTTTGTCCACCACGCGCGGATCAACCGGCGTAGTCGCACCATAATCTAAGTAAACGGGTTTCTTCATATCAGTCCTTGCGAAACACCTATCCGGGCCTACGAAAAAGTGCCGGAAACCTAGGGTTTCGCCCTATTCTTTTGGTCGAAAACAGATATTACTAACTTCATCTTTTAAACGCAAGAAAAACCGATAAAAAAAGGAGCCTTGCGCCCCTGAATACATTAACTATCTTTTTGTTTTATTTCGCTTATTTTGAAATTATTTGAAATTTTTATCATCAAAAAAAGTCTATAGTCACTATAGTCTTAAGCTTGTAACGACTTCAGGGTTTGGCGTGAGGCTTCAGTGCATAGGTTTTCTCAATGTGCTTGAGCAAACCCTCTGAGGCGTTTTCGCACAACGCAATCACCCGGCGAAAGCCGTCTTCTCTACCGTAATACGGATCGGCAATAACGTCGATATCGCAGTCGCTTGCGTAGCGCATAAAAAGTTGCGGCTTGTTGCGGTACGCTTCCGGAGCCATCGCTCTGAGAGCGGCAAGGTTGGTGCGGTCCATGGCCAAAATATAGTCGAACATTTCAAAGTCAGACCGCGTGACTTGCCGTGCACGGTGCATGCTGATGTCATAGCCCGCCTCGGCCGCGCAACGCACCGCCCGGGGATCCGCCCCCTGCCCGACGTGATAGTCTTCGGTGCCGGCCGAATCCACTTCGATCTTATCGGATAAGCCCGCCTGGCTCACCTTTTGCTTAAAAATGCCCCAAGCCGTCGGCGAGCGGCAAATATTGCCCATGCATACAAAAAGCACTTTGATCATAGAATCCTCCTTTTTTCGGATACTATCGTACTACACTCGAAGCCCATTGCGTCAAGGCAACAACGGTTCCAACATTTCAGTGAGTTATCGCAATAGAGCAAACGCTTTAGTTTGCCCTCTGCAGTTTTCCGAATTTTGCCGTACAATCGACGCATTAAAAAATCTCTTTTCACTTGGTATGGACACAATTTATCTTCCGGCTTTAGATGAAACGGCTCGGTCTGCGACCCTGATTTGGTTGCACGGCATGGGTGTCGACGGGTCGGATTTCGAAGCTTTTCAACAAGAATTGGCCCAATTCGGCAATATCCGCCACTTGCGCTTTGTGCTTCCTACGGCACCCAAACGCACCGTGACCTACTTGAATATGGAAATGAATGCGTGGTATGACGTCAAAGAAGGCGACTTCAATGCCCAAGGCAACGATGACTTAGAGAGCATGAACGCCTCACGCGAGATCATTCAAAAACTCATTGACGAAGAACGCAAAAAATCCCCCGATACGCCCATTTGGCTCGGAGGCTTCTCCCAAGGGGCGGCAATGGCCTTATTAGTCGGCTACTCGCAAGTCGAACCGCTTGCCGGCATCATCGCCCTTTCGGGCTATGTGCCGCAACACCCCCGCTTTAAGGAGCTCTCGGATCTGGCCAAGCAAACACCGGTGTTCATGGCTCACGGCACGCTCGATACCGTCATCTCCATTGCTAAAGCCCGCTCGGGCTTGGAAACGCTCAATTTGGCGAGCGCCAGCGTGGAATTCCATGAGTATCCGATGATGCATGAGCTTTGCCCGGATGAAATCACCGATTTAGGCGACTTTATCCAAGCCCATACGGAAAACATGCAAGCCGAGGAGCTTGAGGAAAAGTCCGAAAAATAAAATGCCGAGCCTTGGCTCGCGGCAAGAGCGCTCTCCCAACGGAGGGCGTTTTTTTTAAGTATCTGACTACGCACTTGCCCTATGACACTTATTCAAAAAGTGAGCATAAGATAAGAACATGTGGGATTGACTATTGAGATTTTGTTGATTGGGTGTTTTATGACGAATTGGAAAGCGCTTGTGTGGTTTTTGACGCTGACCTCCGTTTTAATGTCAGCAAGCTATACAATGTTGGTGCCCTTCTTGCCGATGTACCTCATCGATGAATTGGGGGTGGCAACCTCTGACGTCAACTTGTGGTCCGGGCTGATATTCTCGACCACCTTCTTAATCAGCGCCATCATGGCCCCGATCTGGGGTGCGCTAGCCGATAAAAAAAGCCGCAAGATGATGGCCGTGCGCGCTGCGGTGTGCTTGGCGATCTCGTACGCTTGGGGCGGCTTCGTGCAAACGCCGTGGGAATTGTTTGCAATGCGCTGCTTTCAGGGCTTTTCTGCCGGGCTTTGGCCGGCTTGCCTAGCCATTATGACTTCAACCGTGCCGCGCGAAAAAATGGGCTGGTGTCTGGGACTTATGCAAGGCGGCTCAACCGCGGGCGGCGTTTTCGGTCCTTTGATCGGCGGCGTACTGGCCGAGATTTTCGGCATGCGCGCCTCGTTTTATTTGGCCGGCGCCGCGCTCGGCCTTATTGCCGTCGGCTTAATCGTATTCATTAAAGAACCCGAACGGCGCGAATCCGCCAATAAGACTGCAAAGAAAGGCGACGGCGGCAACATGAAGCTATTGAAAGTGCCCGTCATTGCGCGCATGCTTTTTGCAGCAGCTGTCGTGCAGCTCGCCGTCATGCTTGTTCAACCGGTGCTGCCTTTGTACATTGCCGAATTGCAAGGCTCTATGGATAAGATCGTCATGGTTTCCGGCATCGTCTTCTCCGTGGTCGGCGTTTCCGGCATCTTTGCCGCTCCGATGTGGGGTCGCTTGGGAACCAATATCGGTTACCGTTGGACGCTCTATATTGCGCTATTTGGTGGCGGTCTCTTCGGCATCATTCAAGCCTTGCCCGCCGATATCACGATGTTCGTTGTTTGGCGCTTTGTGGGCGGCATCTTCTTTGCCGGCATATTCCCTGCCATCAACGCGCTCTTTGCCGAAAACACATTGCCGAGCGAACGCGGCCGCGTTTATGGCTTAAGCTATGCGGCGCAGCAAATCGGCTCGGTGTGCGGTCCGCTTTTCGGCGGCTTGATGGCAACGTACTGGAGCAATCAATCAGTCGTGATGGCGCATGGCGTTGTCATGGTCATTTTGGTCTTATTGCTCTACTGGCGTCGTCCGAAGAACCAAGACCCGGGTAGCGGCTTGGCCATTAACACGAAAGAAAACGAATAATGTGAGACCGTATTGAATAAACCGGGGAAAAACTCAAAAAGCCCCGGTTTTTTCGTGCGCGTCATTTGAGTTTGAAAACATCGTCGGCTTCGCTCCGGTTAGGATGTGCTCGAATAAAGGGGTCGAGTGCATCAACCGCCATCCCGTCCACACCGGGAGCTCCCTTATTGCTCACTACCTGCTTAAGCGCTTGTCTTAGGTTGGTTGGGTCGAGTATCGTTTCCAAGCTCACCATCGTTGCGTTCTCCATTCGTTTATCGGCTCGATCTCCGTTCCTGTTTGTGGGGCTCTCTTGCGTTCCGTTTCCGATCCTCCCACTCCAGGCGTCCCTTGTTTTCGGCGGTTCTTCCGATCTTGCCGTAATCTCCTCATGTTAAACGTCGTTAGGTTTGGCCCTTCGCCCACTACTCCATGGACTACTATGGCCTCTGCTGACTTCTGAGCCCTTCGTTGTTACTACGAACTCTTCGTCCGCAGGGCAGATCTCCGCGAGTAAGTGCTCTGTCTTTCCCTCCATGCAAGTGCCTCATATACCCCACCAGTTTCCGGATAGGTATCGGACTTCGTGTTCTCATGCACACTTCACTTATCCACTGGCATGGCCTTGTATGAGGTTTCTGTTCGTCACCTCGGAGGTTTGCCGCCGACTTCCTTCACCCTACACCTCGCGGTGCACGGCTTGTCTTAAGCCAGGTCTTGGCCCTATCAGCCCGACCACAGGACTTTCACCTGCTAGAACAGCGCACATGAAAAAAGCTCCGAAATCCGAAGATCTCGAGCCTGAACTCCGCCTTGCCTGCTACACAAGTCGGTTGACTCATATCAACAACTCGCGTTATTTCATTTCTTAACCTCTGATTTTATTAACAAAAAACTTTCAGAGGTTTCATTTTTATGATAAAATGATACA
>DVNT01000062.1 GCA_018714185.1 Candidatus Aphodousia gallistercoris
GCCTTCGCGACGCATGGCAAAACCACGTTCACGAAGGACTTCGAGTTTTTCAGGACTATGGCGGCGTGCATCTTTTGCTTTCATAGCCGAATTATAACAGATTGTTAACTATTTTGCAATCTGGTTAATAAAACGCTTGGCGATATCCAAATACTCTTCAATGCCTCCGGTTTTAGCATAGAAAATATCGTCCGTGAATTGACGGCAAGAGGCATCCGCTTTGGGTCTATAGACAGCATACTCGTTATCATCATGATCAAACTTCGGGAAAATGACAACGGGGTGCAAGCCGCGCCTAGCGACTTCCGAAACATAGTAACGGCCGGTCGAGGCCGCTTCGATAATAACAACATTGCGCACAATAACCTCCCGAAACACCTATTTAGAATTTAGCGCCTTCGGTTGATTTGCGCTAGCCTTGATGAGCTTGCAATCCGTACACAGACTGTCAAAATTGGAAAGAACCTTGAGAGTGGCTGTCCACCTTAAAAAGAAAAATCGGGACACTACCAGCTAGCTGTTTTTTGCTTTATAGCCTTTTTGAGAGCATATTGACTAAAAACTGCGCCATGGTCACGTGCCAAAACATGCCGGCAACGGTAGGCTCGTATGTATCATCAGTTTTACTTAAAAGACCTGCCTTGACCCATTGCTTAAGCAGACTGCCTCCGGCACTTTCAAGGTCCTGACCAAACCGCGAACCAATCTCCTTGAGATTAAAACTACCGTTTTCTACCGCACAGGCGACCGTCCGCAACAAGTGCCAGTGCGCCGAGGGCTTCATCAAAACAAAAACGGGTTTTTCGCCGCGCATCACCTGTCTTTCCCAAGCGTCCAAATTGCGCTCTTGCATAAAAGCATGTCCGAACAGTTTTCCGCCTGCCCCGCAACCGAATGCAAGGCAGTCGCAAGCACTCTTGGCCATGGAGTTATAGATATTGCGTTCTTTGGGGGTTCTTCGCCAATGCGTATTAGAGATACGCTGCCAGCGGGGATCCGAACGCAAAATGGCATCTGAAGCAGCAAAACGGTCTGCTGCTTGCGCAAGAGTCGCCGCCGGGGGCAGTTTTCCCGCTTCAATGCGTTTGGCTAAAGGCGACTTTTGAAAGAGGTTGAGCTGGTAGCAGTCAATACCATCCAAAGCAAGAGCGGCTGCAGTTTTGACATCATTTTCCCAAACCGATTCCGTTTGCATCGGAAAGCCATAAATAAGGTCTATCACCGAGGCTATTCCGCGATAGGTACTCAAAAGCTCGAGGCGCTTGAATATTTCATCGCGCCCGTCAATACGCTGCATGGCATGGCGGATCTCATCGTTAAAGGTTTGTACGCCTAGCGAAACTCGGTTGACGCCGCCGGCGGCAGCTGCGTCCAGCCGTTCGGCCGTCATGTCGTGAACACGTCCTTCGAGCGTAATTTCGCAGTCTGCAGCCAACGGAAGATACTGCCTCGCCGCTTTAAGAATACGCGACAAATTGCCCGCCGAAAGCGCGCTCGGCGTTCCGCCTCCCAAATACAGCGCCCTGATTCGTGCATCGCGCTGAACCGGACGATCGGCCCATAACTGCATTTCACGTACCAAAAGATCGGTATATCGGTCTGCCAAATCGTCTTTGTATGGATTTTGGTAGAACATGCAATAAAGGCACCGAGTCTTGCAAAACGGCACGTGGATATAGGCTAGGGCGTCTCCGTGTGGTGTTTGGGTCGACAGTGACTTTAACTTGGCACGGGCAAGCGCCCAAATCATGGGCATGCCCATGGGACCGGCATGCACGGCCGCCTTAGCGCGAAAAGCCGCGTGCAAAGGATCGGCGCCATTGGCATAAAATGCCTCCTCCCCTTTGAGCCCAATCAACTGCATGAGTCCGTCCAAACCGGACTCGAAGGTCAAAGCCATAGACGTCTCCCAAGATGAGAATTGCTCTCAATTCTACAGATTCTTGCAGGTTGCAACCTGACGCATCCTTACAAACGATCGGTTGGTACAGGAATCACGGCCTCAAACGTCCGAGCGAAAACGGCCAAATTGTCCTTTGGCTTGGTAGGAACAGATAATGAAGTTGAAAAATCAGAGCGCAAGCGAGACAGGGAAATAAAGCGGCTTGAACGATGTTGAAAAAGGAAACGGGAGATCATTTGACCTCCCGCTTTTTGAATTCTGGTGGCGAGTCAGGGACTCGAACCCCGGACACAAGGATTATGATTCCTCTGCTCTAACCGACTGAGCTAACCCGCCAGAGAGTTCGAATCATACAGACATCTTTTTTTTTATGCAAGGAAATTTTTAATTTTTTTTATTTTTCTTTTCACAGGCGATAAAAATGATGTACCGGCCCATGCCCGTGCCCGACTTCAAGCTCATCAGCATGCGCAATGGCCTGCGAAATATAGTCTTTGGCTTGGCGGACAGCTTGCGGCACCGACTCGGTCTGCGGCAAAAGCGTTGCAATGGCAGAAGACAATGTGCAGCCCGTACCGTGGGTATTCTTGGTCAAAATCCGAGGTGCCGTAAAAATGTGTTGTTCCGTGCCGTTAGTCAGCAAGTCCGGTGCCTCACTGTCGTTTAAATGTCCGCCTTTGAGCAAAACCCAGCCGTCCGGCGCCACTAAGGTTGAAAGCTTTTGAGCCATCGGCACCAATGCCTCGGCCGAGTCTGCCTCAGGCAAGCCCGAGAGGACAGCCGCTTCGGGTAAATTGGGAGTGATCACCGTAGCCAAGGGCAAAAGCTCGCTTTTGAGAGCCTCTACGCAATCTTCGGGCAAAAGTCGGTCACCGCTTTTTGCCACCATGACCGGGTCCAAGACCACGAATGGCGGACGATAGGTCTTGAGGGCCTGAGCTACGGTTTCAATAACGCTCACATCGGAGAGCATACCGATTTTCACGGCATCAATGCGCACATCGGCAAAAAGCGTATCCAACTGCTGCTTAACGAATGCGGCGCTGACCCCTTGAACGCCCGTGACCCCTTGCGTGTTTTGCGCGGTCAGCGCAGCTACGACGCCACAGGCGTACCCGCCCAAGGCGCTCATTGCCTTAAGGTCGGCAAAAATGCCGGCGCCACCCGACGGGTCAACGCCGGCAATGCTCAAAATATTCGGAATTACTTTTTTCTGCATAGTTGCTCCAGAACCTGCATGGTCCTGTCCGTTGCGCCGACGTAAGCCTTGGCGAACTCCTCGGCTCGGGCCCTTCGGCTCTGGAGCTCTTGAGGATGATCCAGCCAGTCAAGCGCTGCTGCAATCGCCTTTTCGGCGTCCTGAACCTGCACTATAGCGCCCTTTTCGAGGCCATGGTGCACCACTTCAGAAAAATTAAATGTACTTTCTCCCACGATAACCGGCACTCCGACCGAGGCCGGCTCGATGACGTTTTGGCACCCGAAGGGACCGAAGCTACCGCCCATAATCGTGACATCGGCTAAAGCGCAGTAAAAGAACATTTCCCCCATGGAGTCGCCTAAAACCACGGTTTCCGAACCGAGCTCACCGGGCTCGGAAAGGGTGCTTCTTTTCACAAAGCTCAGGCCCGACTTCTTTAAAAGCTCCTCGACTTCGGCAAAGCGCTGCGGATGGCGCGGCACAAGTAAATAGCAAACATCCGTTGTTCGTCCCGAGGCACGAATCGCCTCAATCAAGGGAGCCTCCTCTCCGTCTCGGGTACTGGCTAAAAGCACCACCGGCCGTTTGAAATAGGGCTTCCACTGCCGGGCTTTTGCAAGCGCCTGAGCGGGCGGCTGAATATCAAACTTCAGGCTTCCGGTAATCGTAATGTCACGGGCTCCCATCGCTTGCAAGCGCTTGGCATCGGAGGGGGCTTGCGCGCACACAACACTAAACTGACCCATGGCTTCGGTCATCAAACGGGGAAATTTCATGGCTTGGTTAAAGGACTTTTCCGATAGCCTGGCATTAGCGAGCATCAAAGGAATTTGGAGCTCGCGGCCGACGGCAAGCAGCATCGGCCAAACTTCCGTTTCCATGATGATGCCTACATCCGGTTGCACTTCGCGGTAGAACTTTCTTACGGCATAAGCCGCATCGTAGGGCAAGAAGCACTGCCGGATCCGCTCGGGAGCCAAAGCAACGATTTTCTTACCCGCATCGCGCCCGGTCGGCGTCATGTGCGTGAGCAAAATATCGCACTCGGGCCAGCGCTTGAGAATCGCCGTCACGAGAGGCCGCGTGGCATTGGTCTCGCCCACACTGACCGCGTGAATCCAAATCCGAAAGCTCCCCGGGCGTTTAGCCGGAAAGTGCCCCGTCGCGTAGCGCTCGGACCAGTGTTTGAGGTAATCGGGCTGCTTTCGGGCGCGCCAGAGCAAGTACAGGGCGGCCAGCGGCAACAAAAGCGGAATGATCAGGCGGTAGGTTCGCAAAGAAATATTCATAAAATACGTCGGCGCTTGTTCCTTTTTCGGCTCGGAACGCACCGCCTCAGTGAGTTATTCGTTAGCGAGTTAAAACGGCTGTTGACCGCATCGCATCGGCTCAAAGCTATTGTTTCGCTCGCGTCTGTTCAATGGCTTCGCAGACTTCATCGACGGCCGGATCGGCGCCCACGCCTCCCAGGCTCTTCACCCGATTGCCCGTCAATCCGACAAGCTCAATCGGATAATCCAAGAAAAGACCCACCGTCGGCCGATCGGTTGCGGCCGCCAGGTGCGTCAACCCCGTATCAACGCCCACGACAAAAGCGGCCGATTGCATCATCGCCGCACACTGGGCAATCGACATTTTCGGACAAACGCTGCAAAAGTTTCCGGCCTGTGCGGCAATCCGATCAACGCGCTCTTTTTCTTGGGGAGAGGCCCAAAAAAGGCGCACATTAAATCCCATCTGATGGCAATGCGTTGCCAGTTGCACCCATTTTTGCTCCGACCAGAGCTTACTCTGGCGGCTCGTATTGACCAAAAAGACAACGTAGGGTTCTTCTTTTTGGCTTGACTGAATCGACCTCAAGCCGAATTCAAGCGGCAAACCATCCAAAGAATAACCCAGAGCATGCGCGAGCAGTTCCCGACAACGGGTAACCGCCGAAAGCGACTTGGACACGGCAAATTGCTTGTCATAAAAGCGACTTGCCACCGATTCCTTAATGCTATTTTTGTCGTAACCGTAAAGCGGGGCCCCGGCCCAACGCCCGATCACCGCACTTTTGAGCAGCCCCTGAAGGTCAACGGCCGCATCATAGTTTTCAAGCCGAAACGCGTGCCTCACCCGATTGATTTCCGACCAGGTTCCTTGGCTTAAAAGGCGCTTTCGCCAGTCCCGCACCGCCACTTCGTGCACAAAGCGCACATAGCGGCTCAGGCGAGGAATATCGGCAAAGCTTTTTTCCACCACCCAATCGATTTGCGCATCCGGATGAACCCGGGCCAAATCGGCCACGGCAGGCAACGCATGCACCACGTCGCCCATGGACGTCGTTTTAACAATCAGAATCCGTTTTGGCATTCTTTCCCGTCTCTTTGCCTCATTTGGGCCTCGACCTCACGGCAAAGGCGCTTGCCCAATTCCACGCCCGGCTGGTCAAAGGCATTGATGCCGTAAAGCGTAGCAAGCATCGTTGTCTTGTGTTCATAAAGGGCCATGAGAGAGCCTAACGTTTTGGCATTGAAGGCATCGAGCGTTAGCGTACTCACGGCATTAAAGTACTGTTCGGACTCATTTTCTCTCTTAACGAGCGCCTCGGCCTGAGCCTTGGCATTGGCCGTGAGCACCCCGTGATGGTAGGCGTGGTGGTGGCCGGGCTCCAGGCACCAGACTAAATCCATGCTCGTTTTACCGCTTCCCGCGCGCAGCCACTGATAAAACGAATGCTGGGATTCGTTACCGTTGCCGCCCCAAACGGCCTGTCCGCTCGGCGTTTCCAAGGGCTTGCCGTCAGGCGAAGTATTCTTTCCGAGGCTTTCCATTTCGAGCTGCTGCAGCCAGGGCACAAGTTCACGCAGCCGCTCGTCATAAGGCAGCCAGCAGTGCGAGCGGATGCCTAGCCGGGTGGAATCCCAGTAAGAGAGCAACGCAAGCGCTAGCGGCATATTTTCATCCAAAGGCGCTTGCAGCATGTGGCAGTCCATTTCATAGGCGCCGTCTAAAAATTCTTGGAAAACCTCCGGCCCCAGCGCAATCACCAGGGGCAGCCCGACCGTTCCCCAGACCGAGAAGCGGCCGCCGACCCAAGACCAAAAGTCAAATTGATTCTGCTCGGGCAAATCCAGCATCTTGTGCGCATCCTGCTTGGCCGTACAGAGTACAACATGCTTGGCGAGATCCTCCTCGGCATGGATGCCGGCTTGCTTTAGCCAGCCGATTGCCGCTTGGGCATTGACCATCGTTTCGCGAGTCGAAAAGCTTTTGCTGGAAACCACCAAAAGGGTTTGCTCCGGATTGATGGTTCCTAAAATTCGGTCAAGCAGCACGCCGTCCACCGTTGAAAGAAAATGCAAACGGATGGCAGGCTTGACGTCACGCAAGGCGTGGTAGACCGCATGCGGGCCTTTTTCCGAACCGCCGATACCGATATTGACCACATCGGTTATGCGCTTGCCGGTGGCCCCGGTCCACAATCCGAGCCGCACGGCGCGGGCAAATTCATACATTTTCTTTAGCGATTGTTGCACTTCGCTGTAGCCGGGAGCCGTGTTATCGCGGCTGCGCAACGAAGTGTGCAAGGCCTGGCGCCTTTCCGAAGCATTGACGATTTCGCCATGCACCATGCGCTCTTGGGCACCGATCACATCGCGGTGCTGAGCGAGCTTTAACAGATTAAGCCAATCCTTATCGGTAAGGCGCTGACGGGAAATATCCAAAGTAAGGCCGCAAGCCCTCAATTGACAATGGGAACGGGTTTCGGCTAAAAACGGCAAAGTAACTGACATTTTTGATCGCTGGGGTTGATGAAAAGTCGCTCAAAAAAGCGGATAGTAATCATTTTACCCAAAGCTCTGCCCGGCAGGCTATCGATCAAAACGGAGGGATCGCCGGCATTGGCCCGAAGACAAATAAGAACTTGCCGGTGGCAAGGCGCCGCTTGATCACCCTTGGAAAGTTGTTGACAAATCTTTCCGAGAAAGCAAAATCGGGCTCTAATGCTTACAATGATTGAAAATTTAGCGTTAAAAGGATGCCAGCGTGGCAAACTGTTTTGCAGATAAAAAAATTCTTGTAGCGGGCGATGCGATGCTCGATCGCTATTGGTTCGGCGATGCCAATCGGATTTCGCCGGAAGCTCCGGTTCCGGTGGTAAGGATCACCCGCATGGAAGACCGCCTGGGGGGCGCAGCCAATGTCGCCGTCAATATTGCCGCCTTGGGCGCGCAGGCCAAATTGTTATCCGTGGTTGGCCAGGATGAGGCGGGCTCTCGCGTTGAGGAGCTTCTTCACGAAAAAAATATTGAGCCTCACTTGCACCGAGATGCCGACCTAAGGACTACGGTCAAACTGCGCATTGTGGCCCGTCAGCAGCAAATGCTTCGGGCTGATTTTGAAAACCGCCCGACGCGGGCTGTTTTAGCCAACCATCTTTCAGACTTTGAAAGCCTGATCAACGACTGCGAGGTCCTTGTTTTGTCAGACTACGGCAAGGGCGGCTTAGACCACATCACCCGCATGATCGAAGTGGCTCGGGCCAAAAAGGTTCCGATTTTGATTGATCCCAAGGGCAGCAATTACGACCGCTACGCAGGAGCTACCGTCATTACCCCCAACCGGGCTGAATTAGCCCAAGTCGTGGGCGAATGGCATAGCGAAGAGGAGCTCACCGAGAAGGCGCAAGCTCTGCGCGAGCGCCTGAACCTCAAAGCGTTGCTCTTGACCCGAAGTGAAGAAGGGATGACGCTTTTCACCGAAGAAGGCGCGCGGACGATCCCCGCACAAGCCTTGGAGGTCTTTGACGTTTCCGGTGCCGGCGACACCGTGATTGCCGTCATGGCCGTCATGGTAGCCATGGGACAAAGCCTGACCGAGTCCATGCGCGTAGCCAACCGCGCCGGCGGCATTGTCGTGGGCAAACTCGGCACCGCCACCGTGAGCTTTGAGGAGCTTTTCCCTAACGGATTTGAACAACTTTTTCCCGGGAGTGAACTGTGAGCATTATCGTGACGGGCGCCGCCGGCTTTATCGGCGCCAACAATGTTTTAGCTTTAAATAAACGCGGCTTTACCGACATCATTGCAGTGGATAATCTGACTAAAGCCGAGAAATACAAGAACCTCGCCGAAGGACAAATTTCCGACTACTTCGATAAGCGCGACTTTATCGAACTCGTGCGCTCGCGCAAGCTGGCTAAGCCCGAAGCTATTTTCCACCAAGGCGCCTGCTCGGACACGATGGAAACCGACGGCCGCTACATGATGGACAATAACTACCGCTACACGCTTGAGCTTTTTAACTGGGCTCAGGAGTGCGGCATTCCGATGATTTACGCCTCGTCGGCAGCAACTTACGGCGCAAAGACCACCTTTATTGAAGATCCCCGCTACGAAGGCCCCCTTAACGTGTACGGCTATTCCAAATTCCTTTTTGACCAAGTCTTGCGGCAAAAACTGGCCAAAAACGAAGTGAAGGCCCCCGTAATCGGCTTGCGCTACTTCAATGTCTACGGCCCGCATGAGCAACACAAGGGCCGCATGGCGAGCGTGGCTTTCCACCAATTCTTCCAGTTCCGCCGCGACGGACACGTGCGGCTTTTTGAAGGCTGCTTGGGCTACGGCAACGGCGAGCAAGAACGCGACTTTGTCTACGTCGATGACGTTATTGCCGTGAACTTGCACTTTTTCGATAAGCCGGTCACCGGCATTTATAACTGCGGCACGGGCCGCGCCCAGCCCTTCAATGACGTCTCTTTGGGCGTAGTCAATGCCTTAAGGCGCCACGGAGGCGAAACAACGCCGCTTAGCCTTCAAGAGGCCGTCCAAGCGGGCTTTATCCGCTACATCCCCTTCCCGGCTTCGCTCAAAGGCAAGTACCAAGCCTACACGCAGGCCAATTTGGACAAGCTGCGCGCCGCCGGCTGCGACGTTCATTTCCGCTCCGTTCAAGAGGGTACGTCCGACTACGTTGACTACTTGATTGAGCGCTATCCGAACGCCGAAGACGATCCCACGATCGCCGAAGCCAAATGACCGTTAAAGCCGCTTTCCTTGATCGCGACGGCGTGATCAATATCGATCACGCCTACGTGCACCGGCCGCAAGAGTTTGATTGGATTGACGGGGTTTTTGAAGGCTGCCGGCAGTTGGTGCGGGCGGGCTATCTTCTCATTGTCGTCACCAATCAAAGCGGCATCGGCCGGGGCTACTATAGCGAAGCCGACTTTCACGCACTCACCGACTGGATGAAGCAACAATTTGAAAAAGCCGGCGCTCCCATCAGTGGCGTTTATTTTTGTCCGCATCATCCGCAAAAGGCTCTCGGCACATACAAGCAAGACTGTCCATGCCGAAAGCCTGCCCCGGGGATGCTGCTAAAAGCGCAGCAGGACTTTGATATCGACATGCAGCAAAGCCTGATGATCGGAGACAAAAATAGCGACATGCTAGCTGCCAAAGCCGCCGGCGTACCGGTCCGGATCTTGGTCGGCAAGGATGGCCTGGCCGAGCCGGCAAAAAGTCCTGAGTGCACGCAAACCGCGCGCAATTTATTAACCGCTGTCCAATCCTTTTTAGCAAAACATGAGCACAAAACTTCCGGCTCCGGCCTTTGAGCAAAAAATCACGGATGCCGCCCACCTGCAAGAGCGGGCCGCAGCCCTGCCTCACCCCATCGTGATGACAAACGGCGTTTTTGACATCCTGCACCGGGGGCATGTGACCTATCTGGCCCAAGCTCGCGCGCTCGGCGCAAGCCTTATCGTTGCCGTCAACGCCGACCGTTCGGTAAAAATGCTGGGCAAAGGCGACGAGCGTCCCATCAATACCGAAACCGATCGGGCAGCCGTGCTGGCGGCTTTGCAAAGCGTTGACCTCGTCGTTACCTTCGAAGACAAGGTGCCGCTCAAAGTCATCGAACTAGCCCGTCCCGATATTTACGTCAAAGGCGGCGACTATCGAATCGAAGATCTGCCCGAAGCCGCTCTTGTGGCGACTTGGGGCGCGAAAACCGTCACGGTTCAGTTTGAGCATCAACGCTCCACGACGGCGCTGCTTAACAAAATTAAAGCGCTAGCCGGTAACCGATAGCCCTTCAGTGTCATTTCCTCACGCCCATTAACAACAAATTAGGGTTATCCCTAATTTGTTGTATTTATTTGATTACAAAGCATATCTACATTTTCTCATTATAAAAATAAGCATAACGCCCTATACCATCACAACAATTTGTCGACAAATAGTAGTAAAGTTATTTCATCGAAAAATCAATGGATATCCGTTCTTTTTGATTTTTTAAAAATTTATTTTACTTTTATTTTCAAGGTGTTAATCATGGACAGCACTTCACGCAGCGGTCGCTTCGATTTGTCGGCAAATAAATTGGTCGAAGATTTCAATGCGACCATCATGATCGAACAGCGCAATTGCCCGTTTGATATTAAAAACTCACAAGCTCACGCGACTATGCTCGGTCGGCAAGGCATCATCAGCCAAGCCGACGCGGAGGCCATTTGCAAAGGTCTTGACCAAGTCGCTCAAGAAATTCGGGACGGAAAGTTCGTCTTTTCCACCGCCGACGAAGACATCCACATGGCCATTGAAAAACGCATGACGCAAATTGTCGGCCCGGCCGGCGGACGCCTGCATACCGGCCGTTCCCGCAACGACCAGACCACGACCACCACCAAGATGATGCTTCGGCACACCATTCGCGAAGTTCAAGGCGCCATTCTCGACTTGCAAAAGGAAGTTGTGGAAATTGCCGGCAACCACCTCGATGTCATTATGCCCGGTTACACGCACATGCAGACCGGCCAGCCGATTCTTTTCTCGCACTGGATGATGGCCTACTTCTGGATGCTTGAACGCGACTTTACGCGCTTTAACGACCTCTACCGCCGTATGGGACGCTGCCCCTTGGGCTCTGCCGCATTAGCCGGCACCGATTTCCCGATTGACCGGGAATTTACGGCCAAGGCCTTGGGCTTTGACGCACCGACGGAAAATTCCATCGACTCGGTGAGCGACCGCGACCATATGGTTGAATTCAATAGCTGTGCCGCCATGTGCCAAATGCATTTAAGCCGCCTGTCCGAAGAACTGGTCACTTTCTCGACGCAAGACTTCAAGTTCATCGAGCTTTCAGACGACTTTTGCACCGGCTCCTCCATCATGCCGCAAAAGAAAAACCCGGATATTGCCGAAAAAATTCGCGGCAAGACCGGCCGCACCTACGGCAACCTCATGGCCATGCTCACCATCATGAAAGGCCTGCCCCTTGCCTATAACACCGACCTCTCGGAAGACAAAGAACAAGTCTTTGACTCCATCGACACGCTCTTGAGCAGCCTTCGCATCATGACTCCCATGATCGCCAAGATGACCGTCAATGCTGAAAAGATGCGCGAAGGAGCCGACCGGGGCTACTCCAACGCCACGGACCTGGCCGATTACCTCGCCCGCAAAGGAGTGCCGTTCCGCGAAGCGCACCATATCGTTGGCTCAATGGTCAATTACTGCATCAAGCACGGCAAAAAACTCGACGAGCTCACGATGGACGAGTACAAGCAATTTAACGACAAGATCGAGGAAGACATTCGCCAAGATATCGCCCTCGAAGCCTGCGTTAAAGCCCGCACCTCCTACGGCGGCACGGCCCCTGAAGCCGTTCGCACGCAACTGGAAGAAGCTCGGCGCGTGCTTCGTGAAGAAACTCAAAGTCTTGCCTAATCAGCACTAACCGTACCCGGGGCCGGATTGGCCTCGGGCCCTCATTTTTAATAGGTACCTACCATGGAAACCGATTTGAATTTTTGGTTGCAATTAATGGTCATGCTGGTGTGTATCGGCATCGGCGGCCGCTTCGGCGGCGTCGGCTTGGGCGCAGCCGGCGGCCTGGGCGTGAGCATCTTGGTGCTGCTGTTTGGCTTGCAGCCGGCCTCGCCCCCCGTTTCAACTCTTTTGATCATTGTGGCCGTGATCGCCTGCACGAGCATTTTGCAAGGCGCTGGCGGCTTGGACCTTCTGGTGCGGCTCGCAGAAAGAATGTTGCGCAAATGGCCTAGCGCCATCACCTTCGTCGGCCCCTTTGTCTGCTCGCTTTTTGTCGTATTAGCCGGGACCGCCTATGTGGCATTCGCCGTTTACCCGGTCGTTGCCGAAGTAGCCGCATCCGCTAAAATCCGTCCGGAACGACCGATTGCCGCCTCCGTTATTTCGGCCGGCATTGCCGTGGTGGCTAGCCCCATGAGTGCAGCAACGGCGGCCCTTGTTGCCAGCTTAGCCGTGCTGGATGTGTCTCTTATTCAAATTCTGTCCATTTCCGTGCCGGCCTTTATCGTTGCCACTTTCTGCACGTGCCTGTCCGTGTACTGGAAAGGAACGGAACTGGAGAAAGATCCGGAATTTATCCGTCGCGTACAATCCGGCGAATATCAAGAATTGCACATTGACCCGAATGCTTCAAAGAAAATTGAAGCCACGAAAACAGAAAAACTCTCCGTGGGCATCTTCTTATTGGGCGTGCTGACTGTGATCATCTTCGGCACGTTTAAAGAACTGTTGCCGAGTTGGGATGTGGCCGGCAAGATCCAAACGCTGCCGATTCCCTCCCTTATTCAAATGTTGATGCTCGCCTTTGCTTTGCTCATCATCGTGTTCTGCAAAGTGCCCAGCCATAAATTTGCCTCCGGCTCGGTCTTTACCTCGGGGCTCATCGGCGTGGTCGGAGTTTTCGGCGTATCTTGGCTTACGGGAACGTTCTTTGATGCTTATAAGCCGTTCTTTGTCTCGATGTTTACCGACATGGCCCAGTCCACCCCGATGCTTTTCGGCGTTGTCCTGTTCTGCTTCTCGGCTGTGATTTTGAGCCCGGCTGCCACAACCGCCGCCCTCATGCCATTAGGCGTGGCCATCGGCATCCCCGCTCCGCTTTTGATCGCCCTTTACCCGGCCACGTGCGGTGACTTCATCATCCCGGGCGGCGCTCAAATCGGCTGCACGGCCTTTGACCGTACCGGCACAACCCGCTTGGGCAAATACGTGGTTAACCACAGCTACATCATTCCCGGCTTCGTGCATGTTATCTCCGGTGTAGCCGCCGGTTATGTCTTCGCACAACTGTTTTACTGATTAAAAGTCGGTAATATGTAAGCGTCAACGGCGCCGGATTCTTCCGGCGCTCTCCCTCGTTGTAAAAATAGAGGTCAAAAAATGCCTACAGAAGAAAAGAAATTGATTTCCGAGCAGCTTGCCCGATTTGTTGTTTGGACAAAATTTGAAGATATCCCCGAAGAGTTGGTCGTTAAAGCCCAACGTCATATTTTGGACTCGGTGGGTGCCGGTATTGCCGGAGCCGTCAGCCCGGAAACGCGCCTTCTCGGCAAGGTTTTCGCCGCGTGCGGAGAAACCGGCGGTGATGTTCCCCTTTGGGGCAAGGGCGTTAAAGCCTCGCCGCGCAATGCGGCGCTCAGCAACGGCGTTTCCTCTCACACTTTCGAGCTCGATGACACGAACGGATGCGATCACTCCGGTGCCGTCGTGGTTCCGGCGGCTTTTGCCGCGCTCAGCTTAGCCGACCATCCGATTGACGGCAAGGAATTTATCGTTGCCGTGGTCTTGGGCTACGATTTGGCCCGCCGCGCCTTGGAATCGTGCGGCGCCTATGAACCTCATAACGGCGCGGGCTGGCACTCCACCGGCACCTGCGGCGTTTTCGGCGCTGCTGCTGCCGTCGGTCGCATTCTCGGTTTGGATGTGGAAAAAATGCAAGCCGCTTTGGGCATCGCAACAAGCTTTTCGGCCGGCCAATGGTCATTTGTTCATGACGGCGCGCAAAATAAGCGCCTTCACGTCGGCAACGCCGCTCACGGCGGCTTGCTCGCCTGCCTTTTAGCCCGCGAAGGCTTTACCGGCCCGAAATATGCGTTTGAACAAGTCTGGGGCGGCTTCTCCAAGACCTTTGCCCCGACCACGCAAGATCCGGATGCCTGGTTGCGCGATCTCGGCAAAAACTGGAAGCTCGGTCGCGTCTCGATTAAGCCGCATGCCTCGTGCCGCAGCTCCCACTCCTCGATCGATGCGGTCAATATCATCATGGCCGCCCACAATCTGCAGCCGCAAGATATTGAGAAGATCCATATCAAGATCAATCCGTTCGTGCACGGCATGTGCGGCGGGCGTAAGCTCGATCCGATGCCGGCCGCTCAAATGAGTATTGCCTACGGCATCGCCGCCCGCTTGGTTTTCGGCGGGGCAAACCTCACGGCCTACACTCGTACCAACCGCCACGATCCGCGCATCCGCCACGCCATGGACAAGGTGGAATTTGAAATCGACCCGACGCAAAAGGATGAAGACGAACCGTTTGTGACCGTGATCACAACAAAAGGCGAGAGCTATACCGAACGGGTGGAATTCCCGCTGGGTGCTCCGCAAAACCCGGTCAGCGACGAAGCCCTGATGAGCAAGTACCGCGATATCGCCGGCATGGTGTTCTCGCCCGAAGTGGTTGAGGGCATTGCCGACTTCTTGCTGCACTTGCGCGAAAAAGACTCGCTTGAGCCGGTCGTCAAGCTCCTTGGCAGCAAGCCCACCAAGACGACGCCTTTTGATATCTAGGCCCAATAGAAAAAGAGGAAGGATTCCGCTGAGGTTTCCTTCCTTTTTTCGGATAATTCGCTTGACTATAAGGGCAAGAGTTGCGCTTGCTCGGTGAGATGGCTTCTTAACAACTCGGCCGCCTTGTCCGCATCGCCCATGCGAATGGCCTTTAAAATTTCCCGTTCCTGTTTTGCGACATCCAAGAAAAAGTGTCGATCCATTTTTGCTACGCGGTTGCTGGTTTTTTCAAAGTACGTCACCAAAACGCCTGAGAAGACCTGCAAAACTCGGTTGCCGCATCCCTCCAGTAACAAAAGGTGGAATTCCCGGTCATAGCGGTCTGCCACCAAAGGCTCATCGGCATGCTCTTCAATCTTGGTCAGCGTCATTTCCAAACGCGAGGCCAGGGCCGGTGTGATGCGACGGCTTACGAGTGGAATGAGAGAACATTCCACCAATGCCCGAGCCTCAATAAATTCCTGGATATCGAAATTGGCCACATCAAAGCGCATTTGGATCTGGCTTCTTAAGCTATTGGCGCCGACCTCCCGGACTGTGGTGCCGCGCTTGGGCGTGCGAACGAGAATGCCCATTTGAGTCAGAATATCCAACTCCTTGCGAATACGGTAGCGCGTTACGCCGAATTTTTTCGCCAGTTCTGTTTCCGTATCAATCCGTTCCCCGTTTCTCGCTTGGGCCTGAAGATGGTCCCGGATTTTTTCAAACAAATTGTCGTTATTCTGCATTTTTCAACATCCGCACAAAAAATGGATGGCTGAATTATATCCATATTGTCCGCTAACTATCGATAGCAACACCGTTTTTTAGGTAAATTCACTCATATTCCTTTTAAATTATTCTGTCGACAATTTAGTGTTTTCCCGAATAACACCGTCGGTCAAAATGAATGAATAAAGGTAAAATTTCATAAAAAACGCTTAGTTATCAACATTGAGTCGAGAGCGAGTCAGCATTTGTCGACATTTGTTCGAAAATTCGTCGTTGAAAATTCAACAAAAGGCGCATACGATTACCCCAATTTACGACAAGGGCAATGATTTTGCCCTATTAAAACACTCTTGAACCAAGGAACTGAAAATGGTTGATCTCAACTTTTGGCTAGAGCTCATCGTTGTTCTGCTCTGCTTGGCCGTCGGTGGTCGCTTCGGCGGCGTCGGCTTGGGCGCAGCCGGTGGCTTCGGCGTGAGCATTTTGGTACTCGGCTTTGGCATGCAGCCGGGCTCTCCCCCCGTTTCCGTGCTTTTGATTATCACGGCCGTGATTGCCTGTACCAGCGTTTTGCAGGGTTCGGGCGGCCTGGACTACTTGGTCGGCCTGGCTGAAAAGCTATTGCGCAAGTGGCCTCGTGCCATTAACTTCGTCGGCCCGATCGTCTGCTCCATCTTTGTGATCTTTGTCGGCACGGCCTACGTGGCTTTTGCCGTGTATCCGGTCGTAGCCGAAGTGGCTGCCTCCGCCAAGATCCGTCCGGAGCGCGCCGTCTCTGCTTCGGTGATCTGCGCCGGTATCGGCGTGATGGCAAGCCCGATGAGTGCGGCCATGGCCGCCATGGTCGGCATCATGTCCGCCTACGGCTACACGCTTCTTGACATCCTCTCGGTCTCGGTTCCGACCTTCTTCATTGCCGTGATCTGCGCCTGCTTGTCCGTGAACTGGCGCGGCTCAGAATTGGAAAAGGATCCGGTGTTCTTGCACCGCGTTCAAACCGGCCAATACACCGAACTGCACGCCACGCATACCGACCGCATTAATGTTGAGCCGAGCAAGGCTGCCAAGATCGGCGTTTTGATCTTTGCCTTGGGCATCCTCACCTCCATCACGATCGGTTCGTCCAACAGCTTGCGCCCGTCTTGGGAAGTCGCCGGCAAGATCAGCCAACTGCCGATTCCCTCCTTAATTCAGATGGTGATGTTGGCTACGGCCTTGGTGATCATTGTGGTCTGCAAGGTGCCGAGCGATAAGTTTGCCTCAGGCTCCGTATTCCGCTCCGGCCTCATCGGCGTAGTCGGCGTCTTCGGTATCTCCTGGTTGACGGGCACCTTCTTCGACACGCACAAAGATGTGTTCGTGCACTACTTCTCCGACATTGCAAGCTCCTCGCCCTTTATCTTCTGCATCGTCTGCTTCTGCTTCAGCTCGGTGATCTTCTCGCCGACGGTCAGCACGACGATCCTGATGCCGATCGGCTTGGCGCTGGGCTTGAATCCCCAACTGCTCGTCGGTATCTGGGCCTCCTGCTACGGCGACTTCGTCATCCCCGGCGGCGCCCAAATCGGCTGCACGGCTTTTGACCGTACCGGTACCACGAAACTCGGCAGCTTCGTGTTCAATCACAGTTACATGCGGCCCGGTTTGACCTTCGTGGTCTGCGGCACGATCGCCGGCTACTTTATCTCGCAGATCATGCTCTAATCCGGCAAAGTCTGCTACCCCTTAGGGACTCCTCGGAGTCCCTATTTTTATTATTAGCGCCATTGAGCTTTCCCCTAAAAGACGTAACTGACCGTAAAAAATTTAACGATTCATCGGGCTTACCCTATCTAAATTCCCTTGGTTAACCCTGAAACTTGTAACAATATTAGGGTTAACCCTTAATCATTTCGGTAGATATTTGTAAAGTTTATTTTGCCCATTGGCATTATCTCAATAAACCCTTTCTGTTCCCCTGACGGGGTAGGATCGTTGGTACATAATTGCCACGATTGGGAAAGGCTCAGGGGCCTCCCCGACGCTACTTCATAATAAACAGAAAGGAAATTACCATGGTTGGTGTTGACTTTTGGTTGCAGCTATTGCTGGTCCTGGTGTGCTTGTTCTACGGCGCACGTAAAGGCGGTATGGCCCTCGGTTTGTTGGGCGGTATCGGCTTGATTATTTTGATCTTCGTCTTCCATCTGCCTGCCGGTAAGCCCCCGGTTGACGTGATGTTGACGATTTTGGCCGTGGTTTGCGGTTCTGCAACCCTTCAATCGGCCGGCGGCTTGGATTGCCTTTTGCAAGTGGCCGAACGCCTCTTGCGTAAGCATCCCCGCTACGTCTGCTTCTTAGCTCCGTACACCTGCTGGTTCTTGACGGTGCTTTGCGGCACGGGTCACGTGGTTTACACGATGCTCCCGATTATTTATGACATTGCCATTAAGAACAACATTCGTCCGGAACGTCCGATGGCCGGTTCGACGATTGCTTCTCAGATGGGCATCATCTGCTCCCCGGCTGCCGTGGCTACGGTTTCCACGATTGCCATGTTGGAAGGCTACACGATCAACGGCCAACCCTTCGGCTTCGTTGACCTGTTCTCCATCACGATCCCGGGCGGCATCATCGGTGTGTTCTTCGTCGGCTTGTTCTCCATGTTCCGCGGCAAAGACCTCGACAAGGATCCGGATTTCCAAAAGTTGATTTCCGACCCGGAAATGAAAGAGTACGTCTATGGCGAAAATACGACCTTGATCGGTCGCAAGTTCGAAAAGAAGCAATGGCTGTCCCTGTGGCTCTTCTTGGGCATGATCGTTATCGTCGCTTTGCTCGGTATGTTCCCTGAACTGCGCCCGGTTGTCGGCGGCAAGCGCTTGTCCATGACCTTGGCTATTCAAATGTTCATGTTAACCGCCGGTGCCTTGATGGTCATTATCTGCGGCGTGAAGGCTTCTGACGTGGCTAAGAACAGCGTGTTCCGCGCCGGTGCCGTGGCTGTGGTCGCCGTTTACGGTGTGGCTTGGATGGCCGATACCATGATCGCTGCTCACTTGAACGACTTGAAGGTCGGCTTGATCGACATGGTGAAGGAAGCCCCGTGGATGTACGCTGTCGTGCTGTTGATCGTTTCGAAGTTGGTGAACTCTCAAGGCGCCGCTTTGGCAATCGTTGTGCCGGCTGCTTTGGGCGTCGGTGTTCCCCCGGGAATCATCGTGGCCTTCTCCGCTGCTTGCTACGGTTACTACATTCTCCCGACGTACCCGTCCGACTTGGCCGCTATTCAGTTCGACCGCTCCGGTACGACGCACATCGGCCGCTTCGTGATCAACCACTCCTTCATTATCCCTGGTTTGATCGGTGTGATCACGGCTTCTATCGCCGGTTACATTTTGGCTATGATCTACGGCTTCGTATAGTCCAGCCCTAAAGTAACGTACCTTTAAAAAGGGCGGTTGAATTTCAACCGCCCTTTTCTATATGCAGCTAAAACGTGTGCGAAGCGCTCTTACACGGCAATCGTGTAACCGGCTTTTCTCGCAAAACGGATAGTCGCATCCAAAAAGCCTTGCTTGGATCCGCAATCGTAGCGAATGCCGTCAAAACGATGGGCGTAAGTCATGGACGTATCCAATTGCGAGGCAATGGCATCGGTTAGCTGGATCTCTCCGCCCACTCCCTTTTGAACTTTCTTCAGGCGCTCGAAAATCTCCGGCTCCAGCACATAGCGGCCGATCACGGCCAAGGTTGAAGGTGCCACATCGGGATCAGGCTTTTCGACCATGCTGTGCACGCGACTAGTCGGCTGCAGACTATCTTCAACGCCGACAATGCCGTACTTATTCGTTTCCGATTTCGGCACATCCTGAACCGCCAATATGTTGCCCCCGCCCAAAGCCGCCCTGGCTTCAATCAGCTGCCCGATCGCCGGCTTTTGGGCGTCGATTAAGTCGTCGGCGAGCATCACGGCAAAGGGCTCATTGCCCACTACCGGTTCGGCACACAAAACGGCGTGTCCTAATCCCAGCGGTTCCGGCTGGCGGATATAGATAAAGGTCACCCCCATCGGAGCAATTGAACGGACCGTTTGCAAAAGTTCCTTCTTGCCCTTTTCAATTAATTCCCTCTCCAGCATGGGCGCTTTGTCAAAATGATCTTCAATGGCACGCTTATAGCGCCCCGTGATGAAAATCATCTCCGTAATGCCGGCCGCATAGGCTTCTTCCACGGCATACTGAATCAAGGGCTTATCGACCACCGGCAACATTTCCTTTGGCATTGCCTTGGTGGCCGGCAAAAACCGAGTCCCCAAGCCGGCAACCGGGAAAACCACTTTGCGAACTTCCTTCATTTTCCTCTCTTCCTTCAGGACTTTTGCATAGTCCCCATTAAAAAATCTTGCGGATAGTATAACGAATTCCTCCAAAGTAACTCCTAAGCGTTAGCAGAGCCGGCATACGTTTTTGTGCTCATTTTTTGTCAAGTGTTAACGTTTCCTTTAATCCAAAACAAATGTTTTTAATTTAGTCCTTTTTTGAAATTCAATCGTTTGATTTATGAGCAATCCCACTTAGAGAAATCAGGGTTTTTACGAGTAAACTACCCGATGGATTTTGAAGCGGACCGATCATTCCAATAAAAATAGAGTCCGCGCAAAACAATAACCTCTTTACAAACGGGAGAAAACAATGGCTGAAGCTGTTGAATTTAAGTACGCTCCGATGTTCCAAGTCGGCAAAGACGATACAGAGTACTATTTACTCACAAAGGATTATGTCTCTGAAAGTGAATTTGAAGGGCATAAGATCCTGAAGGTTCAACCCGAAGCCCTCACCTTGTTGGCCAAGCAATGCTTCCATGATGCCAACTTCATGTTGCGCCGCAAGCACAACGAATCGGTTGCCAAGATCCTCAAGGACCCGGAAGCCTCCGATAACGACAAGTACGTTGCCTTGCAATTCTTGCGCAACGCCGAAGTTGCCGCCAAGGGCATTTTGCCGTTCTGCCAAGATACCGGCACGGCCATCATTCACGGTGAAAAGGGCCAGCAAGTGTGGACGGGATTTTCCGATGAAGAAGCTCTATCCCTAGGCGTCTTCCAAACCTACACGACCGACAGCTTGCGTTATTCCCAAAACGCCCCGCTTTCGATGTACGAAGAAAAGAACACCAAGTGCAACCTTCCGGCACAAATCGACATTGAAGCCACCGAAGGCGGAGAATATCGCTTCCTTTGCGTTGTCAAGGGCGGCGGCTCGGCCAACAAGTCCTACCTCTTCCAAGAAACCAAAGCGATTTTGAATCCCGAAAAGCTTGTGCCCTACTTGGTTGAAAAAATCAAAGGCTTCGGCACGGCAGCTTGTCCTCCCTACCATATCGCCATCGTGATCGGCGGCACGACGGTTGAACGTACGATGCTGACGGTGAAATTGGCCTCTACGCATTACTACGATAACCTGCCGACCACCGGTGACGAAACCGGCCGCGCCTTCCGCGATCTCGAAATGGAAAAGACGCTGTTCGAAGCCGCTTGCAACATCGGCCTCGGCGCTCAATTCGGCGGCAAGTATTTGGCCCACGATATTCGCGTTATCCGCTTGCCCCGCCATGGAGCCAGCTGCCCGATCGGCGTCGGCGTGAGCTGCTCGGCTGACCGCAACATCAAGGCCAAGATCAACAAGGACGGCATTTGGATTGAAAAATTGGATACCAATCCGGCCACTTTAATTCCTGAAGAAATGCGCAATTCCACCGAAGGTCAAACGATCAAGATCGATTTGAACCAACCGATGTCCGAAGTGTGCAAGGAATTGACGAAGTACCCGGTATCGACCCGCGTCTCTTTGACCGGCACGATCATCGTTGCTCGCGATATCGCCCATGCCCGCATGAAGGAATTGCTCGATAGCGGCAAGGGCCTTCCGCAATACATCAAGGATCATCCGGTGCTTTACGCAGGTCCTGCCAGAACGCCTGAAGGCTACCCGTGCGGCTCTATGGGCCCGACGACCTCCAACCGCATGGACCCGTACGTGGATCTGTTCCAAAGCAACGGCGGTTCCATGGTCATGATCGGCAAGGGCAATCGCTCTCAAATGGTCACGGACGCTTGCCAAAAGCACGGCGGCTTCTACCTCGGCACGATCGGCGGCATCGCGGCTGTCCTGTCGGCGAGCTCCATCAAGAGCATCAAGTGCATCGAATGGCCTGAGCTCGGCATGGAAGCGGTCTATCAGATCGAAGTGGAAGACTTCCCGGCCTTCATTTTGGTCGATGACAAGGGCAATGATTTCTTCAAGCAAATCAAGCCCCGTTGCACCTTGAAGTGCGTCAAGTAATTTCGGCTTAAAGCTCTAGCGGCCTTGCTCATTACGAACAAGGCCGTTTTTCTTTGTCTGGCACTCAGCTTCCCGAAAGCGTTCCGGTTAGATTAATATTTTCGGCAGAGGAAAATTTTTATGATAAAAAAAGCTGAAAAAATTACCGTTATCGGCGACGTACACGGCTGCTTGCCGACACTGGAAAAACTCTTGCTGAAAATCGATCCGCAGGTCCCGCTCATCTTTATCGGCGATATTATCAACCGGGGACCGAATTCTCTTGAAACAATCCGCTTGATTCGCTCTTTCGGCAAGCGGGCCAAGGTCATCTTGGGCAACCACGATATGCACTTATTGGCAACCGCTGCCGGCGCGGGCAAGGCCAACCAGCGCGATACGATCGACGAAATCCTGCGAGCACCCGATTGCGATGAAATCATCGACTGGCTCAGGCACCAGCACCTGATTTACCACTGGAAAGATTACAGCTTTGTCCACGCCGCGATTGACCCGGCCTGGGATATGAAGCTCGCGGATCAGCTTGCCGACGAAGTGCAGCAAACGCTGCGCAGCAAGCACTGGAAACAAGCCCTGCAGGAGATGTACGGCAAAGATCTGTGGGATCCCCAGCTTAAAGGAGCGGCGCGCCTGCGGGCCATTCTCAACGGCTTTACCCGCATTCGTTTTGTCACCGAAGACGGCACTCCCGATTACAAAGCCAAGGTCGCTCCGGGGCAAACACCGCCGCACTTGATGCCGTGGTTTCATTGTCCGGTGCGCAAAACCCAAAACGACAATATCGTTTTCGGCCACTGGTCCACGCTCGGCCTAGTTCTTGAGCCGCATGTTATTGCCATCGACACCGGCTGCGTATGGGGCGGCGCTCTCACGGCCGTGGAGTTGCCCTCCAGGAAAATTCTGCAGGAAAAAGCCCCCCAGTACTTGGATCCGCTCGCCTAAAGGCTCTAGCGCACGCTCTGGGCAATGGCATCGCAGTGGTGGCGACTCGGCTCAGGCATATCCTTCATGGGATCGGGCACGCCCATGGCTTCACTCATTAGGGCCGAAGCCTCTTTAGCCACCTCATGGCGCGACTTGCCGGTTACGTCAATGACGGGCAAAAACTTCATCGTCAGCGCCAAACCGGGCGTCGAGACGATGGTCCATAGACAGGCGAAAATTTGTATATTGGCATAGGATGCCTTGGTCGTTTTTTGCCCGTTTTCCGTATAACACAAGGCCACCGGCTGCACCGGCGTATCCGAAAGAATCGCCGGTTCAATCAAGTTGGATTTCAGCGGCAATAGCGTCAAGCCCACGCTCGTGCGCCCTTCCGGAAACAGCATAATCGTCTGCTTTTGCTTGAGGGCTTGGCTGATTTGCTCGTTTACCGACAAGATGGAACGATGATTTTTCCGCTCAATAAAGAGAGTATCCACGCCTTTGGCAATTTTTCCGAATACCGGCCAGCCGGCAATTTCGCTTTTCGCAATAAAACGCCCGGGCTTTGTGGCATTGAGCGCAAAAACATCGATAAAGGAAATGTGGTTGGCCAAAATCAGGCAGGGCTTATCGTAGATTTGGCCCTCGACCTTCAATTGCATGCCGACAATACGGATAAAGGTTGCGGCCCAAGTACGGATGATATTTTTTTTCTTGGCTGCCGGCACCCATTGCAGATAGACCAACACCAAAATAATGCATGCCAACGCATACAACAGCGCGGCGACAAAGCGCACGGCTCCGATCAGTTTATACATCTTCTTGAAGAGGGGGTTCGTTAAAAAATTGTTGCAAAATCACCGCCGCTGCCTCGTCGTCAATAAAGTCGGCTTCGCTTTCGACAACGGCCGAGGAGTAGCGTTCATCAACACCTGTCACAGGCAAATGATAGCGCCCTTGCAACTGTCTGAGAAATTTTTCGCACAGCTCGGTCATCTCGTGAGCGGTGCCGTCAGGGTGCCTGGGGATGCCGACCACCAGCGCCGCAGGCTGCCAATCGGCAACCAGCTGATCAACCCCCTGCCAACGGCGTGCCTTTGTAGGGGCTTGCAATATGCAAAGCGGACGCGCCTCGCGCAAGAGCGTATTGCCGATGGCCACGCCGATTCGCTTTAAGCCGAAATCAAAGCAAAGAACGGTTCCGTCACTCATCAGGCGTGTCCTGTTTCATCCGACCAGCCCTGCAAGTTCTCGGGCGTGATGCCGATCAGGGCCAGAGCTCTTTCGTAGCGCTCTTGAGCCGGACAATCAAACAAAATGCTTTCCTCGGCCGGCGCTAAAAGCCAGCCGCCGACTTCCAACTCGCTTTCGAGCTGCCCTGCGCTCCAACCGGAGTAGCCCAAGCTGACCAAAAATTTCTCCGGCGGCGTCCCGCCGGTTGCGATTTGTTCGAGTACATCGCGCGAAGTCGAAAGCATCACCCGGTCCGTGACCTGCAGCGTCGAGTGAAAAATTTGCTTCGGACAATGCAGCACAAAGCCCCGCTCCATTTGAACGGGACCGCCGTCCAAAAGCCACGCCGTATCCAACTGCGGAGCCTGCGACTCAATGTTAAGCCGCTTAAGCAGAGAACCGACGCTTAGCGCCATCACTCGGTTAATCACCACGCCCATCGCGCCGCTAGCCGTGTGCTCACATAGGTAAACCACCGTGCCGGCAAAAGTCGGATCTTTCATATTCGGCGCGGCAATTAAAAAATAGTTTTTATAGGAAATAAACGATGACATCGCACTGACTCCAATCCTGATATTGTCACATATTCGGAAACAGGTGCGCTAAGATTGACACACTTTGTTGCGAGGTGTCGCTATGGTTGAAAACGTATTGGATAAACTTATTGACTTGTTTAGCAAAGGGCAGGCCCAGTTCCGCGTATTGCAGCACGAGGCCGCCGGAAAATCGAGCCGCTCGGTTGCAGAGATCCGCGGCACCGAACTCGGCCAAGGGGCCAAAGCCTTGGTCTGCCACCTCAAAGGAAACGGCGTCAAACTTTACGTGCTCGCCATTTTGCCGGCCGATAAACAGGCCGACTTGGCTAAACTTGCCCAACACTTCGGTGCCCGCCGCGCTTCCCTGGCAAGCCCCGAAGAAGTCAAAGAGCTCACCGGATGCGTTTTCGGTGCCGTCCCGCCCGTGAGCTTTCATCCCGATCTGAAACTCGTTGCCGACCCGAGCCTTTACACCCGCTACGATGAGCTTGCCTTTAACGCCGGCCTGCTCGATCATTCCATCATTATCAAAACCGAGGATTATCGGCGAATCGTCAACCCCGAGCCGGTCGAATTTCTGAAAGCTCCCTCTGAGCCCGCCGAAGAATCAACACAAAAGTCGACAAATACGGATTAATCCTATTCACAACAGTGCAAAAAAGGAATATCATTTCGCACTTTCCCTTTTTCGGATCAATTAGTTAAGCTTTGCCAAGCGGGACGCTCACAAAGAGTACCCGCTGCCAACCAACTATCGGATCCGTCCGGACGGACCGGCATCGGTGCGCCCTTTTTCAACCTGATCCCAAAGGCTAACTTTATAAGGAGCAAAGGCGCTTTTTAGCACTGAAAACCATGATTGACTACAGCATAACGTTGCAGGCTGCGCTGACGCCGATTACCTTAATCTCCGGCGTCGGCCTTTTGTTGGTCTCCATGACCAACCGCTACAACCATTCAACCGACAGGCTGCGGCAATTACTGCGCGAGAGCGAGGCCATCAAGCCGCGCAAGGATGCGGACTTGGAGCACGCCATCGACCTGATTTTCCTTCGTGTCAGACTATTGCGACAAGCGATTTTATTGGTCGTGCTTTCCGGTATGTTCAGTGCGCTTTTGGTGTTGGCCAGTATTTTGGAAATTGCCCTGGGAACGGACTTTTTGATGCTGAAATCATTGCTGCTCTTGGTAGCCGTCGTTCTCGTCGTTGTTTCGACTTTGATCTTTGCAAAGGAAGTCGGAACGTCCATGAAAGCCTTGGGCTTGAGCGTACACCACTAAGGAGAAGAAAATGGTTGAATATCATCAAATGCTCACCACGGCCCTTCCTCCGATCACGTTGATTTCCGGCGTCGGCTTGTTGCTGCTTGCCATGACGGCCCGATACAACCATTCGACGAACCGTGTCCGCCAGCTGCTGCGCGAACGCAACGCCATTGCCCCCCGTGAAGACAAAGACCTCAATCATGCCATTGAGCTTATTTTTGAGCGGGCAGCCCTGTTGCGCAAATCCATCTTGACGGTCGTGCTTTCGGCCACCTTTAGCGGCTTACAGGTGCTCACCGGCATCATCGAATGCTTCTTAAGCCTGAATCTGGATCCGATCAAGCTCGGCTTTTTGCTGATTTCGATCGGCTTTTTACTGGCTTCGACCATTTACTTTGTCAAAGAGGTCTCGCTTTCGACAAAAGCAATCGGCCTGAGCGTTCACCACTAAGAGGCTCTTTTACGCACGCAAGCGACTATTGATAGGGACGTCCCCAGAAAAAGTAGACGGCGCTGTCGTGGTCGCTTGTTTGACCAAACGCCAAATAAAGCGGTCCGATAAAAGAGTCCACAGCCATAAAGGCACTGCCGGCAAGCTTCCACCGCCCGAGGTCATCATCGGTCATATATTGCTTGGCATCGTCTTCTTGCACGCGGCCCGCCTCCAGGCTCATGCCCAAGTACAGCGGCATGCCGAGCAAATTAATGCCTCTCATGCGCTTATACAGAATGGCCCGTCCGGCGAGCATGTCCGAGCCGGCGTAACGGCCGTAGTACGCACCCGACAAATTAAATAGTCCGCCCAAGGGATAGCGACCGGGAATTGAAGAGCTGCCCGCTTCCACGGATAGGACCGTGACCCAATCTTTGTTCCACTGCACCGGCCAAATGGCGTTGAGATAATAGTCGCTCACCTCCGGCTCCGAGCCGCCTTGCATGCCGTCATAGCGGCGGGCCGTAGCATCCAAGTAAAAACCGGAAGTCGGGAAATTCACATTATCAAGCGTATCGTACTGCAAGCTGATTTCCCCAAAGCCGGCTTGGTCGTTAAGCCCGTTGTAGCCCTCGACGTTGCCCAAGCTCAAGCGTGAGCGGGCATCCATAAAGCCCGCCCCGAGTTTAAGCACGGCAGCCCGGCCAAGCTCCACCCCCAAAGAGACCGAGCCTTCCAAAGTCCGGTTCTTAACCCGGACTTGGGCATAATCGGTGCCGTTGTACCAATCGTAGCTTTGGCTTTCAAAGCGAAGCGCGGGCTGCAGGAAAAACGGACTGGCAACGCCCAACGGCTGGTAAAAACTTGTCGAGAAGTAACTGTCTTTGCCGAACTGGATTTCGTTTCGCCATTCGCCGCCCCAAGAATTAAGCCAACCCATTGTGTGGGCTAACAGCACGTTGAAAGTATGCTCTTGATTAAAGTCCGTCGATAAGGAGCCGCCGAAGCGAAGCGTGTTGTAGCCCCAGGGCTTTTCCTGGGGTCTAAAGACAAGCGTTTGCGTTCCGTGCGGGCCAGGCTCAAACTCATAGGGAACCAAGCTGAAATCGTCGCTTGCCCAAACTCGGGCCGCGGCTTGCTCCACGGTAGCCTCCGTTACCTCCTCGCCCGGCTTCAGGTCAATGGAGCGGATAACGCTTTGCTCATTGACCGTTTTCAACCCCTCTACCCGAATGCCGGCCAAAGTCTTCGGCTGATCGGGCTTGACGGCCAGCTGCCTGGCTTCATCCCAAGCCCGATAGGCCTGTTGAGAAACAGCAAGGCGCTTGAGCTGGGGAATATAGCGGCGGGCGGATTTTTCACCGGCCTCAATGATCTCTTTGGCTTTACCGAAATCGCCTGAAGAAAAGCCCTCCAAATCCGTCGTAATCAAAATGTCGTCCGGACCGAGCAACGCCTTGGACTGCGTCACATTGCGCTCGGTTAAAATCCCGATCATCTGTGCGACCACCCCTCCCACGGAGTGGATGTCTTCGGGGCGGCTCAGCGGCGTACCGGCATTGACGGCAATAATGATATCGGCCCCCATGACTTTGGCCTGTTCAACGGGCAAATTCTCGGACAAGCCGCCGTCAACCAAATACCGGCCTTTAAACGGGAAGGGCGAAAAGGCCCCCGGAATCGACATGGAGGCTCTCATGGCTTCCGCTAGCGTAGCCTCTTTTTGCATCACCACCACGCTGCCGTCAGCCAAATCGGTGGCAATCGCGGAAAAGGGAATCGGCAACTGCTGCAAATCGTGAATACCGCTCACATGCCGGGTGATGCGGTTAATAAAGTTGCTTAAATGTTGGGCGGGGACCACCGAGTCCGGAAACAAGAGCCCACCCTGGCCGATTCCCATTTCCTTCACGCCGAGATTTTTAAAGTCGTCTTCCCTTCGCCGCCAATTGATCTCATCACGGTCGGCCCGCATGGCAAACATTTCGCTCCAGTCCACGCCCAGAATAATGTCCTGCATTTGCTCGACCGAGTAGCCGGAGGCGTAGCCTCCGCCCACCATGGAACCCATGCTGGTGCCCGTCACAATATCGACTTTGATGCCGACTTCGCGCAGCACCTTGATGACCCCTACGTGCGAAAAGCCGCGAGCTCCGCCACCCGATAAAACCAAGGCGACCTTGGGCCGCGTGGACGCAGACGCGCCGTCAATTGCCGCCGCATTCGCCCAGCCGGCCAAGCCGGCCAACATCAATACCCAGACAATGAGGTAACGAGCCCGTCCCACTGTGATCCCCTCACGATTGATTCACTCTTTGTATGTTACACATCATGCGCTAGCCTCTCCAGAGGGATTTTCACGATACAAATCCTCGACAGGCCCTCGCCCGCTTGAGTATGATTGCGGTAGTTTGAGACAAATTGAGACGGCCGCCAGCCCGAAACACGGAGGAGGAGGCGCTTGTTCGCCCGTCTTAAGACGGAAGTTTCCGCGCCTAGATATCTATGAAAATTTTGCTAACCGGCGGAACCGGTTTTATCGGTTCGCATACCGCAGTAGCCATGGCTCAAAGCGGCCATGAGGTGATTCTTTTTGACAATTTTTGCAATAGCGATTGCTCGGTCCTTGACCGATTGCAGAGCATCTTGGGCTTTAGGCCGGCCTTTGAAGAAGGCGATATTCGCGATGAGAAACGCCTCAAGGAAGTTTTGCAAACCTATCGGCCCGAGGCGGTGGTTCACTTTGCCGGGCTCAAAGCTGTTGGCGAATCCGTCCAAAAGCCCTTGGAGTATTACGACAATAATATTTGCGGTACGGTAACGCTTTTGCGTGCCATGCAACAAACGGGCATTAAGAAAATTATTTTCTCTTCCAGTGCCACGGTCTACGGTATGCCTCAATACCTGCCTTTAGATGAAGGGCATCCGCTTTCGGTTACCAACCCTTACGGACGCACCAAGTTGCAAATCGAGGAAATTCTATCGGACCTTTGCGCTAGCGACCCGCAGTGGTCGGCGATTTGCCTGCGCTACTTCAATCCGATCGGAGCGCATGAAAGCGGCTTAATCGGCGAGAACCCTCGCGGCATCCCCAATAACCTCTTGCCTTACGTAGCCCGTGTCGCAGCCGGGCAGCTGCAAGCGGTGCAGGTGTTCGGCAACGACTACGACACGCCCGACGGTACCGGCGTTCGCGACTATATCCACGTCATGGATTTGGCTGACGGCCATGTCCGCGCCGCCCAATATAGCCAAACCCACCGCGGCTGGATTGCCATTAACTTAGGCACGGGCGTCGGCTATTCGGTCCTCGATATCATTCACGCGTATGAAAAAGCCTGCGGCCATCCTATCGCCTACCGCATCACCGAACGCCGCCCCGGCGACGTTGCAAGCAACTGGGCCAATCCGCAGCGCGCCTTCGAACTTCTCGGCTGGAAAGCCCGCTATACGCTCGAAGACATGTGCCGTGACTCTTGGCGCTTTCAGCAAAATTGCCGCTAAAGCGCTCTAGGAGCGAGCCTCAAAATAGCGTTTCAGGTAACGGCCTGTTACGCTATTTTTATTTTTCATGACTTGCTTGGGCGTACCGACGGCAACGATTTCACCGCCGGCCTCTCCCCCCTCGGGGCCCAAGTCGATTAACCAGTCGGCCGCAGCGATGACATCTAGGTTATGTTCAATGATCACGATCGTATTGCCGGCCTCACGCAACTTGGCAATGACATCGATGAGCATCTGCACGTCTTGGAAGTGAAGCCCTGTTGTCGGCTCATCCAGAATATACAAGGTGCGGGTAGTGTCCTTTTTCGATAGTTCCAGCGCCAGCTTCATGCGTTGTGCTTCGCCGCCCGAGAGCGTGAGCGCACTCTGCCCGAGCTTAATGTAGCCGAGGCCGACATCGCGCAGCGTCTGCAGTTTCCTTGCAATCAGCGGGTGAGCGGCAAAGAGCTCTGCAGCCTGCTCTACCGTCAAGTCCAGGACCTGCGCAATGTTAAGCCCCTTATAGAGTACTTCAAGCGTTTCGCGGTTATAGCGCTGTCCGTGGCAGACTTCACAGGGCACATACATGTCAGGCAAAAAGTTCATCGCCACGCGGATGTAGCCGTCGCCTTGGCAGGCTTCGCAACGCCCGCCCTTTACATTAAAGCTAAAGCGCCCGGCATCATAGCCACGTTCGCGAGCGGTCGGCGTTTGAGCAAAAAGCTCGCGAATCGGCGTAAAGACCCCCGTGTAGGTCGCCGGGTTCGAGCGCGGAGAGCGCCCGATAGGGCTTTGGTCGACATTGACCACTTTATCAAAGTATTCCAATCCCTCGATGCTTTCATAGGGCTGCGGTTCGGCTGCCGCACGGTATAAAGCCTTGGCGGCAATCCGGTATAGCGTATCGTTAACCAATGTTGATTTTCCGGAGCCGGAGACACCGGTTACCACCGTAATGACCCCGACCGGAATCTCCGCGGTCACATTTTTCAGGTTGTGCCCCCTAGCCCCGATCAAGCGCAAAAACTGAGTTCCCTTGCGGCGGGCTTTGTGCTTGAACTCGATTCGCTTTTTCCCGCTTAAATAAAGGCCTGTCAGCGAAGAGCCCCGCTCAATGGCCTCAGGCGTACCGCTAGCCACCACCTCGCCGCCTAAAGCACCGGCTCCCGGCCCCATATCCACGACAAAGTCTGCCGCCCGGATCGTGTCCTCATCGTGCTCGACCACAATCACGGAGTTGCCGATATCGCGCAGCCGTTTCATGGTGTCAATTAACCGGTCGTTGTCGCACTGGTGCAACCCGATTGAGGGCTCGTCAAGCACATACATCACGCCGGTCAACCCCGAGCCGATTTGGCTTGCCAAACGAATGCGTTGGGCTTCACCCCCGGAGAGAGTATCGGCGCGCCTGTCCATGCTGAGGTACCCTAAGCCAACGTCGTTTAGAAAACACAACCGGCGATAGATCCCGTCAATGAGCTTGCGGGCCACCTCGGCTTTCGGTCCTTGAATCGTCAAATGGGCGAAGTATTCCTTTGCCGCTTCCAACGACATAGCCGTTATTTCATAAATGGCCTTTTTCTGTTCACCATCGCCTAAGAAAACATGCCTGGCCTCCCGGCGCAAGCGCGTTCCTGCACAAGCAGCACAAGGCTTTAACACGCGATAGCGGTTGAGCTCCTCGCGTACCGTCTCGCTTTTGGTTTCATCAAAGCGTCTTTGCAAAATGGCGATGACGCCTTCAAAACGAGATTTCTGCCACGTCACCTGCCCGCCCCGGCGATAGGGCATGTCAATAAGTTGGTCGCCCAGCCCCCATAGCACGGCATCTCGCTCTTGCGGTTTTAAGTCCCGCCAAGGCGTATCCACGCTAAAATTCATGGCTTTTGCCACAGCCTCGATCAGGTCAAAGTTATATAGGTTGCGACGATCCCACCCGTGAACGGCCCCGGAACCCAGAGAAAGCTCCGGGTGGCGGACGACGCTATCTTCGGTAAAAACCATCTTTTCACCCAAACCGCCGCACTCAGGACAAGCCCCGAGCGGATTGTTAAATGAAAACAGTCTCGGTTCGAGCTCCGCTAACGTATAACCGCAGACCGGGCAACAGTAGTGGCTCGAGAAAGCCTCCGTTTCACCCGTATCCAATTGCTCGAGCAAAGCGCGCCCGTCGCTTAGCCTCAAAGCGGTTTCAAAACTTTCGGCCAAGCGCTGCTTGGCATCGGCGCGCACCCTCAGGCGATCTACAATGACATCCACATCGTGTCTGGCCCTCGGGTCAAGGTCAGGCAAAGACTCCGCGTCATACATTTTTCCGTCAACTTTAAAGTGGATAAAGCCTTGGGTTTGCATGTCCATGAAGAAATTTTGGAAATCCAATCGTTTCTGCCTGATCACGGGTGAAAGGATCATGATTTTGCTGCCAGGCTCGCGCTCGAGCGTTCGGTCAACCATGGCCGAAACCGGCGTTGCCTGCAAGGGCAAATGATGCTCGGGGCAATAGGGAACGCCCACCCGTGCATAGAGCAACCGCAAATAATCCAAGATTTCCGTAATCGTACCGACAGTGGAGCGCGGATTCGGCGTTCCGGTTTTTTGCTCAATGGCAATAGCCGGCGATAGCCCATCAATCAAATCCACATCCGGACGTTCCATCAAATCCAAAAACTGGCGAGCATAGGCCGACAGGCTTTCAACATACCGGCGCTGTCCCTCGGCGTAAAGCGTATCAAACGCCAAAGAGCTCTTGCCCGAACCCGACAATCCGGTAATCACCACGAGCTTGCCTCTCGGAATGTCGAGGTCAATATTTTTCAAATTGTGAGTACGGGCGCCCCGAATGCGAATTTCATCAGACATGGCCATTCATTCAGAAAAATGATAAACGTTTAATTTTAAACATTTTTCAATGCTTTTATAAAATCAATCCGCGGCACGGCCCTAAAGCGGCGGTAGTGGATTTTTTCTTTGAGTTACTTCAAAATAACGCCTAGCATATTTATGGATATGTTCACCAAACGCCTCAAAAAGCGATGGGTGATCCACCCTTGATTTGAAGCCTTTGGATTGCGTATTTTTTGATATCGATTCCTATCGATATCGCGTTTTTTGGAAGTTAAGAATTATGGCTTCGGTAAATAAAGTCATTATTATCGGCAACTTAGGCCGAGATCCCGATACCCGTTACACCTCTGAGGGCGGCACGGCCATCACAACCATTACGGTCGCTACCTCCCGCCGTTATAAAGACTCTAACGGTCAGCCTCAGGAAGAAACCGAATGGCACCGCGTAGTTTTCTTCGGCCGTCAGGCTGAAATCGCTGCCGAATATCTCCGCAAAGGTCGCCCCGTTTACGTTGAAGGGCGCTTGCGTACCCGCAAGTGGCAAGGCCCGGATGGACAGGACCGCTACTCCACGGAAATCATTGCTGAATCGATGCAAATGCTCGGCTCGCGCGAACGCTCTGACTCCTCGAGCAGCTTTGAGTCGGCCCCGCGCCGCTCGGCTCCGTCGCACACCGAACATGCTCCCTCGAGCTACCAGCAACCGGCTCCGGCCCGCCATGCCGACCCGATGCCGGCTCCCGTCAATGGGCTCGACAATTTGGATGAAGACATTCCGTTCTAATCGGAGCGGACTTCGGACAATCCGCCCTTCCAACCGGATCGGCGGATTTTTTTTGTCTTTTGCGACGTCTGAACGTTCGCAGTATACTTTTTGCATCTCATTGTTTCTAAAGTTTTTTCAAAATAACGAGAAAAAAATTCATAAAAACACTGGAAATCTATCCTGTTTTTAGGATAAGATGACAGGTTAATGTATTTTCAACCCAGAGGGGTTATTGTGAAACAAATTTCCATCTCCCACTTGTCACGCTCGCGACGCGAACACGCTTTCCTGTACAAGGGAGCGACAGGGGAGGTATTTTTTTAACGGCAATCCTTTTTCAGGATTGCCGTTTTTTTAGGCTGTTTTATTTAAACCCAACGAGAGAGAGAGAGCAATGAACGTAGTACCGAATACCGTCCGTGCCATGTTGGAGCCGATGATCAAAGCCAATGGCGGCTGGGTGAACACCCACGCCCATGCTGACCGCTCCTTTACCTTGAGTCCGGAAGTCATGGAAATGCGCCGCACCTGCACCTTGCAGCAAAAATGGGACGCCTTGGACCGACTCAAAAGAGAATCGACCGTAGAAGACTTCTACGCCCGCTTCTCCACGATGTTTGAATTGATGATCAGCCAAGGTGTGACGGGTTTATGCACCTTCGTTGACATTGATCCGCAAAGTGAGGACCGCGCCATCATCGCCGGCATGAGGGCTCGCGAACACTACCAAGATCAATTGACGGTCAAGTTTGCCAATCAAACGCTCAAGGGCGTGATCGAACCTGAAGCACGCAAGTGGTTTGATATCGGTGCCGACTTGGTTGACATCATCGGCGCTTTGCCCAAACGCGACGAGCGCGACTACGGCAAAGCCGACGAAGCCTGGGACATCATCATCGGCACGGCCAAGGAAAAAGGCAAAATGGTTCATGCTCACGTGGACCAATTCAACCAAGCCGTTGAATACGAAACCGAACAAATGTGCTTGAAGACCATCCAGTTCGGCATGCAAGGACGTGTGGTCGGCGTGCACGGCATTTCCATTGCCGCTCACTCCAAGAAGTACCGCCAACGTCTCTACGACTTGATGCGCGAAGCCGGCGTGATGATGATCGCTTGTCCGACCGCTTGGATTGACACACCCCGCACGGAAGCAATCGGCCCCTCGCACAACTCCATGACCCCGGTCGATGAACTCGTTCCGGCCGGCGTGCGCGTGGCAATCGGCGTTGACAATGTAGCCGATGCCATGGTGCCCTGGAGCGGCGGCGATATGTGGCATGAACTTACGCTGATGGCGACCGGCTGCCGCTACGACAACTTTGAAGATTTGGTGGAAATAGCCACCCGCAACGGTCGCATGGCTCTCGGCCTGGAACCGTACGCCCCCTTGGCCAAGAAATAATGAGAGGAGATAAGAACATGCCGTCTATGCTTGCTGAAAACATTTTGATTGAAAACCTGCTCTCATTAAACGCAGTCGCCTTCTTAACCGAAGAGCCGCTTCGCCTGAAGTCGGGCTTGGTCACCCCTATTTACGTTGACAACCGTAAGCTCATCACCCATCCGGATGCTTGGCACGATGTCATTGAAACGATGGCTTCCTTGATTGATTCGTGGGGCTTGAAGTACGACATGATTGCCGGCGTGGATGCTGGCGGCCTCACGCACAGCGCGGCTTTGGCCTACCGGCTTAACTGCCCGATGATTTACGTGCGTCAGCGCGCCAAGACCTACGGCGACTTAGACCGCATCGAAGGCGGTAGCGTCAAGGGCTTGCATGTCCTGTTGATTGAGGACCATATTTCCACCGGCCTTTCCTGCTTGGACGCTATTAAGACTTTGCGCGAAGAAGGCGCCATCGTCACCGATTGCGTGAGCATTACCAATTTTGATATGGCCGAGACCACGGAGCTCTTTACGGAAGCCGGCCTTAAGGCGCACCGCATGATTGAATTCAAGCGCATTGTGGCCAAAGCCGTCACGATGGGAGTCATCTCCGAAGAGCAAAAGACCGTCATTGAAGAATGGCTCAAGACGCCGTGGACTTGGGCTGCTCGCCGCGGCCTGATCGCCACCACGCGGGAAAACTAATCGTTTGCCTCTTTACTTTTAAGCCTCAAGCGCCTTATGCCGCTTGAGGCTTTTTTCAGCTGTTTAGGCGAGCATTCATCTACCTAAAACAACGACATCAAAGCCCATTTCTGCTTTAATGTCATCTATCTCAATTACGCTCAAAGATATTCGCTATCTCTATCCCGCTTGAAACGGCTAAGGCTCGGACCAAATCAAACTTTTCACATCTACCGGACGGCTCATCATATGCTCCGCTAAAAGGAACTCCTCGCTTTGCCGCATCGCGTCCAAATCAGCCGGGGTTATTTCGCTATAGAAGGCCGACCAAGTAAAAAGCTTTTCAGCAGCCTGCGTTGAAATGCCATGCTCTTTCGCGCCCAATGCGACGGCTTGCTCACGGTGAGACAAAGCCCATTGCAAAGCCTCGCGATTGACCTTTTTGACCCGGGCTACTACCTCAGGATAGCGATCGGCAAAATCGCCCCGCGCGGCTAGCACCAAATTCGTTGAAATAATGCCCTTGGCTCGTACGATAGGCCGATAGCCTTCTTCTTCAGCCCGCAGCAGACCGCCGGCTGCTACCAGCGCCGCATCAGCCCTGCCGCCCAAGAGCGTCGTCAGCGAAGCCGACAGATTCATCGAGATAAAATCCACGTCCTTCGTTTGCAAACCGGCCTGTACGAGAGAAGCCGAAAGCAAGTGATGCAAAACCGTTCCTTTAGGGCCGACGACTTTCTTGCCTTTCAGATCGGCGATACGGCTAGCCACCTCGGGCTTGGCGACAATTGCAAACGTCTCATCCGGGTGTGCCACACCGTCAACAATGACAATCCGGTTACCGGCTGCGTTGGCAATCAAGAGCGTACTGGTATTCATGGCGGCCACCATATCGATTTCTCCGGCAGCCATGCTGCGCACTTGGTTTAACCCCGCCTTAATGGGAATCCAGTGAATTTTGATTTTTTCCGCTTCAAACTCCTTTTCGAGCAGGCCGTGTTGCTTCATCACCATGTTCTGGATATTAAAAGGCGCTTTGACGTAAGTAATGTTGAGTTCCTGCGGATATTGAGCCGCATAGACTGCCGTTGTCAGCCAAAAGCAAAAAAAGAACCACCACTTTTTCATAACATCGCCCTCTTGCTACTCATGCCGGACAGCCTCAATCGGGTCAAGCTGAGCGGCACGCCGTGCCGGGAAGTAACCGAAAATGATGCCGGTAAGCGCAGCAAAGCCGAAAGCCACCGCATTGATCGCCGGATTGAAAATAAAAGGCACCCCCATGATATGAGATAGCGCCACCGAACCGATTAGCGCAATGACGACGCCGAGCACGCCGCCCATGGCCCCCAAAACAACCGCTTCGATCAAAAATTGCATCAGCACTTCTCGTGCCATGGCCCCGATCGCCAAGCGAACGCCGATCTCGCGGGTACGTTCCGTGACGCTCACAAGCATGATATTCATGATGCCGATGCCGCCCACGACCAAACTCACGGCTGCCACAGCGCCAAGGAGCATGGTCATAATTTCAGTCGTGCTGGAGACTTTCCTAGCGATTTCCTCCGTATCCAAAATCATGAAGTTGTCCGCATCCGTATCCGATAACGAGCGCCTTTCCCTCATGAGTTGCCGCAGGCTCTCCGTTAACATTTCACGGTCAATCTGCGAATCAACGGAAATCAATATCGCTGAGACCCTTGTGTTGCCCGAGACCCGGCGCTGAAACGTTGTAATCGGCATCACCACCAAATCGTCTTGGTCGCCGCCGATCGCCGCCTGACCCTTGCTTTCCAAAATACCGACCACGCGGCAAGAGAACTGCCCGGTTCTAAGCATCTCTCCAATCGGATTGACATTGCCGAAAATCTCTTTCTGAATCGTAGTGCCGATAATGCAGACCGCCGCCCCGGAGGTTTCCTCCTGGGTCTCGAAATAGCGGCCGGCACTGAGCTGGCGATTATCCAAAATGAAATATTGGTTGGAGCTGCCGATCACTTGAGTCGACCAATTGCGCCCCTGCGCCACGACCGTCATGGTCATTTGCCGCTGCGGAGCCACGGCCCTGACGCCGGCAATCTGATTGGCAATGGCATCAACGTCCTCAAGTTTAAACGAGGGCGCCCCCGTGGATCCCCCGGGGCCCATACGCTGGCCGGGACGAATCATCAGCTGGTTGCTGCCCAAGCTTTCAATTTGTTCGCGAACCGCCTGCGTTGCCCCGTTGCCGACCGTAACCATCGTAATCACGGCCGCTACGCCGATCACAATGCCTAAAACCGTGAGAAGCGAGCGCATCGGGTTGCGCCGAATTTGTCTTAAAGCCAATAAAAAGGCATTACCCCACATGTTCAGGTCCTCCTGCCGTCGGATCGATCAAACCGTCGCGGAAATGCACGATCCGTTTCGCAAAAGTTGCCATGTCCGGCTCGTGCGTGACCAACCCGATCGTAATGCCGTCATTTTCATTGAGGTCGCGCAAGAGCTGCATAATCTCAACGCTGCGCTTGGTGTCAAGGCTGCCCGTCGGCTCATCGGCAAGCAGCAGCTCAGGCCGGGAAACAATGGCGCGGGCAATGGCAACGCGCTGTTGTTGCCCGCCCGAAAGCTCTGCCGGCGTATGGTGCTCCCAGCGAAGCAGCCCCACACGATCGAGAGCGAGCCTGGCTAAGCGGTGCCGCTCCTCCCGAGCGACGCCGCGGTAAAGCAGCGGCAACTCGACATTTTCCAAAGCGGTCGTGCGCGGCAAAAGATTAAACCCCTGGAAAATAAAGCCGAAGTACTTGCGCCTCAAAAGCGCCCGTTCGTCTTGCGTCATCATCTCGACATGCACGCCTCGATACAGGTACTGTCCGGAAGTCGGTGTATCCAACGCCCCGACAATATTCATGCAGGTCGATTTTCCCGAACCGGACGGTCCCATGACGGCCACAAAGTCCCCCTGCTCGATTTCGAAGTTGATCCCCTGCAAGGCGTAAAACGCCGCCTCGCCTTCGCCGTAGCGCTTATGGATATCAATCAGTTGGACAAGAACGTTTTTCTCTTGCATCCTTTCTTTACCCTCAAGAAGCAGTCCGCAGTTGGCTCGTGATGACCAAATCACCCTCTTTCAAGTCGCCGGAAATCACTTCCGTTTTCGTACCATCGGTTGCCCCGGTCACAATGATGAGCTCTTGGGCGCTATTGTTGCGAAGCACCCAAACCGAGCTTTGCCGCTGAGTCGCCGCGCCGCCCGTTTCCGAGGACGTCTTGTTATTGTCCCGGGGCGGCCCCATCATAAAGCTGCTTACCGCACTCGCGCTACCGGATACGCTCGGGCTAAAGCGCAGCGCCGTGTTCGGCACAAGCAGCACGTTGTCTCGGCTTTCCGTGGTAATACGGGCCGTGGCCGTCATCCCCGGCCTTAACAACAAGTCATGATTATCAACCGTCAAATACGCCGTGTACGTCACGACATTATTGGTTGTATCGGTAGAGGTCGTCGGCCCGTAGGCCACCTTCGTCAATGTGGCCGGGAAGTTTTGATTCGGATAAGCGCTGACCGTAAAGGTTGCTTTTTGGCCGGGCTTGACCATACTCACGTCGGCCTCATCGACGTCGATTTCCAACTCAAGCGTTCTCAAGTCGCTCGCTAAGGTGAGCAGCTCTACCGCTTGCAACGAGGCGGCCACGGCGTAGCCGGGCTCGACCGATCGGGCAAGCACTACGCCGTCAATCGGCGAGGAAATATAGGCTTTGGTTAAATCGGTTTGCGCCGTCTCGAGTTCGGCTTGCGCATTTTGGATTTGGGCCGAAGCCGTATCCACCGATGCTTCGGCACGGGCCACTACCGCGGCTTGCTCATCGAGCTCGGTTTGTGCCGGCGTTTTCCCGCCCGAGAGTTTTCTGACGTTTAACAAGCGCTTGTATTTGGCATTGGCTTCCTTAAGCGTGGCTTCGGCTTCCTTTTGAGCAGCTTGTGCACTGGCCAAATCCGCCTTGGCTTTAAGCACGGACGCCTCAAGTTTTGCCGTATCAAGCTCAATCAAAACCTGCCCCTTGCGAATCTGGTCATTAACATCGACCAAGACATTTTCCACAATGCCGGAAAGCTCGGAACCGATCGTCACCTCGCGCTCGGCCTCTAGCGTGCCGTTAGCCGTTACGTCAACCACCAGCGACCCCCGTTCAATTGACTGGGTCAAGTACCTCGGACCGGCATCTTTTGAGCCCATCCACCAAGAAAAGGCTGAAATCACAACAACCGCCGCCGCAGCCAGCGCCCATTTTTTCTTCGCAGACCAAGCCTTAGAATCGGCATTGCCTAACAATGATTTAATGGCTTCTTTTTCATTTGCCATGATGATCCCCTAGTTTGCCTCGGGCGTCCAACCACCGCCCAAAGCTCTGTATAAATCGATATGCGCAATGGCCCAATCGGCCCAATTGCTGGCCTCATTGTCTTGAGCGGTCAACCACGAGCGCTGCGTTGACAAGACCGTCTGGTAATCCTCCAAGCCGCTGGAGTATTGCTGTAGGGCCAGTTGCGCAGCCAAGTGGCTGCTTTCGGTTGCCGTACGCAAAGAGGCCTTTTTCGCTGCGCTGCTGCGAATGCCGGAAAGCGCATTCTCGGTTTCTTCCAAGGCCTCGACAAGCGTAGCCGTGTACTGGGCCTGAGCACGGTCCAAATTCGCTTTCTGCGTTTCCGTCCCGGCAACGGCATCACCCCAATTTAAAAACGGCATGGACAGCGCCCCCACGAGCGCTCCGATCCCAGTACCGCTCGCGCCCAAAGCTCCGACTGTTGCCGCCGCAGTCCCGATCGTGCCGCTTAACGATAACGTCGGCAAAAAGTCCGCTTGAGCCACTCGGACGTTTTCCATCGCAGCCCGGACATTTTCTCGGGCCGAGAGCACATCCGGCCGCAAAGAAAGCACATCGGCCGGAATGGCTACCGCCAAATTGCTCGGAGGCATCGGAATATGGCCCTCGGGAATGGCTTGTATCTCCGATAGGGGCGTTACGGTAAGGCGCGAAAGAGCCGTCTGGTATTGCAAAATATCGTGCCTCGTTGTAGCAATGGTTGCTTTTGCGTTTTCGTACTGGGCGTTGGCCTGCTCATAATCGGTTGCCGATACAAGGCCGGCCTGGTAGCGCCACTGCGTAAGGTTTTTTGCCTCCTCGTAGGAGCGAACACTTTGCCGGGCAATATCAAGCCGCGTTTGAGCCAACCGCAACCGAACGTAGGTAAGAGCCACTTCGCTGGTCATGGCACTTTTCGTGTCCTCAAGACTGAGCTGGCTGGCATTGGCCGAAGCTTGGGCGGCACGCCGCGCGGAGACGTCTCGCCCGCCGAAACTAAAACTCCAGGCAGCCGAGGCATCCGCCCCGAAACTGTCCGTGCTGCTGCCCTCGCGACGATTGCGACTTGCATCAGCTCCCAAGGTGGCCGTTGGGAATAACCCCGCGGTTGCTCCCGTGAGCGTTGCCAAGGCCGATCGTAAATTCGCTTGGGCCTGCGCAATGTCGGTATTGTTCTTGAGCGTGCTTTCAATGAGCCCGTTCAAAGACGGGTCATTCCAAAGCGCCCACCATTGATCGGGCGGCAGGCGCAAATTTTTTGCCTCGACGCTACCTTCGCCTGCGCTCCAATGCGAAGCGACCAAGCGGCTTTGCTGATCCGAAAGCGTTACCGGCTGCACGGCGCAGCCACTCAAGGTCAAAGCCACGAGCAAGCTAAGTAAAGAGATGGTCGTGCGTTTTCTCATTTATTTTCCTACTGGCTGATCTTGTTACAAGTTTGCCTGTGCAAAATGTAACACGTTCTCACTATCAAGTAATTGTTTGAAAATCCTCTTTTAGACACGGTAACAATTTTTTTTAAAAGACTGACGCCAAGGCGGACAATCACTGGATCCTTTGGCGAGTTCGCCGGACAAAAAACTAAGTACTTTTCTTGAGGGGGAAAGTCGCGAGGGCGAAAAATACGGCCGCCCGCTATCATTAAATAATTGTTTCCTTTTAATCGGGCCTCGGTCCGATCAAATGTTTTGCCGGCGTTCCGATGGCACTTTTCCCGTTGGAATCTGTATCATTAGCGCCTTCTTAGTCATTGCGTAGCGGGACATGCATCCGAAAATTCTCTTACTTCATCATGACAGTGTTTTCGAAGCCCTTTTGGCCGACTTTTTAGTCTTTTGCGCCTATGACGTGCGTCCGGTTTATTCAATCGAGGATGCTCGGCGCTACTGCCAAGCCGACAGCTTTGACATCGCCGTGATTGATTTAGCCAATGAGGATGACTGCTCGTTTATCAATTTGCTCACGGCCGAGCACCCCGGCATGGGCATTTTGGCCCTTGTCACGCCCGAGTCCAGGCCGGCCGTATTAAGTCGTTGCGTGCTTCCGCCCGAGCAGTGCATCGATTTGCCGACACCCCTTGTTAATATTCTCAATAAGATTAAGGCGCTCGTCTCATCGCGGGAAGCCTCTCGGCTGGAATCGCTCGAACCGATCCGAGCCGGCAACTTAACCATCAACGAGCAATCGGCCACGGCCAACGTGAACGGCCAACCACTTAACTTAACGAACACCGAATTTGCCCTGTTGCGGCTTTTGGCACAAAACGCCAACCAAGCAGTCCCCAAAGATGTCATATACCCGAACGTACTCGGCAGGCCGCACGGCCAGTTTGACCGTGCAATCGACGTTCACATCTCCAGCGTCCGCCACAAACTGCAAAAAGCGAAGGCCGATGTCAGCATTGAAAGTGTCCGCGGCGTCGGATACCGCCTTCGTCACTAAAACCGCACCTGACAATCCAGAAAATCCCCTAGCCCGAGATCGAGTTCGGATATTTCTCGCACTTAATCGACATACGTCAAAGACCGAGATTTTCTTTTCACCGAGCCGTTGCAAAAGGCGCACAATAGAAAATGTGACTTTTTCGTTCTATTAAGGGGATCATCATGAGTCAATATCCTGTAGAAAACCTTCGTACTGTAGCCTTGGTGGGACACGGTTCCACGGGTAAAACAACATTGATGGAGGCGCTTCTATACCGCAACGGCGTTATCAGCGAGGTCGGCACGGTCGAAAAGGGCAATACAGTCGGCGACTTTGACCCCATGGAAAAAGAGGTGAAGCATTCCTTGCGCACGACGGTTGCCCATTTAAACGCCACCAAAGACGACGGCACGCCGGTGCGCATCTTCCTGTTGGATACGCCGGGGTATCCTGATTGCGTCGGCCAAGCCCTCGGAGCACTCGATGCCGTCAAGACCGTCTGCGTTGTGGTCGATGCAACCAAGGGCGTAGAGTTGATGACTCGACGCATGATGCAGTGGGCCAAAGAACGCAACCTTTGCCGCATGATCGTTGTCAATAAAATTGACCAGCCCAACGTTGACCTGCAGCAGCTCTTGGTGGAGCTTCGCGAAGCGTTCGGCAACGAAGTGCTGCCGTTGAACCTGCCGAATAAGGACTGCACGCACGTTATTGACTGCTTTGACAACGACAAAGGCGAAGCCAATTTTGCCTCCGTCGAGCGCGTACACCAAGCCTTCATTGAGCGCGTCGTGGAAATGGATGACGAAACCATGGAACGCTACCTCGAAGAAGGTGCCGTCGATCCCAAGAGCCTTCACGCACCGCTGACGAAGGCGCTGCGTTTAGGCCACATTATTCCGGTTTGCTACACTTCGGCAAAAAATCTCATCGGCATGCGCGATTTAATTAAAGTGTTCGTGCGCCATTTGCCGAATCCGACGGAAGCCAACGCCCCGCTCTTTTATCGAGAAGACGGTTCGGAATACGTCACCATCCCGGACGCAAACCGTCCCGTTGTTGCCCATGTCTTTAAAGTCGTTAACGACCCCTATATCGGCAAGATCGGCTTATTCCGTCTGCATCAGGGCCGCATTACCAAAGACTCCACGCTCTTTGTCGATGACGGGAAAAAGCCCTTTAAGATCGGCCGCCCCATCATGCTTCAGGGCAAGGAAGGCATTGAGGTCGACGAGATGAACCCCGGCTACATCGGAGCCGTGGCTAAGGTCGACGATATCGTGTACGGCAGCGTTTTGCACGATGCCGCCATCGAAGGCACGATTTACATGAAGAAATTGAATTTCCCGAAACCGATGTTTGGTCTGGCTGTCAGCCCGGCACGCCGCGGCGATGAAAGCCGCATGTCGGAAATTCTCGACAAGATGGTTAGCGAGGACCCGACCCTAGCGGTTGAGCACGATGCCACCATGAATGAAACCGTGTTGCGCGGCCTGAGCGAGCAACACATTAAGTTGGTGCTCAAGCGGATGTCTGCTCAATTTAAGTTGGAAATTCAAACCAGGACGCCTCGCATTCCGTACCGTGAAACAATTTCTGCCTCGGCCGAAGGCCATGCCCGGCACAAGAAGCAAACGGGCGGAGCCGGCCAGTTCGGCGAAGTCTACCTTCGTATCGATCCGCTGCCTCGCGGAGCCGGTTTCAAGTTTGTTGACCAAGTCAAGGGCGGCGCCATCCCCTACAACCTGATTCCTGCCGTAGAAAAAGGCGTCAAGGAGGTGCTTGACCAAGGCTATGTTGCCGGCTATCCGATCTATGACATCCGCGTCACCGTCTATGACGGCAAATATCACCCGGTCGACAGCAAGGAAGTCGCCTTCGTAGCGGCCGGCCGCAAGGCTATGCTCGACGCTTTGTCTCGAGCCAATCCCACATTGCTTGAGCCGATTGTCCGCATTGAAATTTTGGCCCCGGACAATTTCATGGGCGACATTGCCGGCGACCTTGCAAGCCGCCGCGGTCAAGTCAGCGGCACGGAAAACCTCACGGGCGGGATGATGCTCATCACCGGGCGCGTACCGCTCACCGGACTGGATGGGTACGCCAACCGCTTAAACGCCTTGACCCAAGGGGCGGGCAGCTACTCGGTCGAACTTGCCGCTTATGAGCCGGTTCCGGCTTCAGTCCAGGCTGAACTGGCAAGCCACTACCAACGCAAGGCCGAAGAAGATTAGTCTGCATTTGCGTAGCCAGGCGGGATCGGCGTTGCCCCTTTGCAATGCCGATCTTTTTGCCCGAGGAAAACGGCAGATTTTCCCAAAGGTTTTCCCTTTCGGCTAAAATAGCTCGATTGTTGTTTGGGATTCATTCCCTTTTAAGCTGGGAGCATCTATGCGAACCGAATATGCCGGTCTTATCAGTGAGAAATTCATTGGTCAAACGGTGACCCTTTATGGTTGGGCTCACCGCCGCCGTGACCATGGCGGAGTTATTTTCATTGACTTGCGCGACCGCGAAGGTTTAGTACAAGTCGTCTGCGATCCGGATCGACCGGATGTGTTTGCCACGGCTGAGTCCGTGCGCAATGAATATTGCCTTAAAGTGGTCGGCTTGGTCCGTCCGCGTCCGGAAGGCACCGTCAATCCGGATTTAATCTCCGGGAAGGTCGAAGTC
>DVNT01000063.1 GCA_018714185.1 Candidatus Aphodousia gallistercoris
AAATGATCCAAAATGGCCTTGCCGCCGTCGGCCATGCGTTCCATAAAAGGCGCTTTGCCCGGCCAGCTGCCATCAGGCTGCACATTATGCAACTGCACCTTGCCGTGAGCCGCTGAACCGCACCCGATGGAAATATTCTTTAGCGACCCTCCGAATCCGCCCATTCCATGGCCTTTAAAGTGCGTGAGCACAACCATGGAGTCGTAGTTCAAAAGATGCTTGCCGACATAAAACTCTTTCAAATGCAGGCCGCCTTTGACCGGTATGGCCACATCCCCTTCTTCATCCATGATGTCCACCGGGCAAAAGGTCCATCCATTTTGTGCAATGACCTTGCGGTGCCCGGCGGTTGTCTGACGCGGACTCTTATAAAGCACGTTGCATTCCACGATATTGCTGTTGGGAATCTCCACCTGAAGGGCTTTTACCCAATCTCTCGGCAAAATATTGGGACCGTTCGGTTCCCCGGTGTGTAGTTTCAAGGCCACTTTTCCGGATATTTCTTGATTGATGAGGTGATACATCCTCAAAAAAGCCTCTCGGCTTAATTCCGGCGTCCAATACACAACGGACTGTTTGGGTTGAGAAATCGTGCTCGCTAATGAGGGCGTACCGATCGCCGCTGCAGCCGCACCTAGAGCTTCCAACGCCTGACGTCTTGTTAGCATTGTCATAAGAACCTCCTTTGGTTTCTGATTCAATTATCCGAATCAGAAACGGCAGGCTTTGCCAAAAAATTTGATCTTTTTAGCAAAACCTGCCGCCTTCTTAATCCGGAGATCTCAAGGAACGAACTTCAACGCTAACCGATTGATGTCAAAAGATTTTTCTTCGTAACTTTTGTGCTTTTCCCGGGGGTTGTTCCAAAAAACTTCTTGTAGTCGCGGTTAAACTGCTGCGGGCTTTGGTAACCCACGGCGTAGGCCGCGGAATTAACGTCGCCTTCGCCTCGAATTAAAAACTGTTGGGCTTCGTATAGCCGCAAACGTTTTTGATATTGAACCGGCGATAAGGACGTGAAGGCCTTAAAGTGCCTGTGCAGCGTGGTCGATGACATGCCGGCTACGTTGGAGAGCTGCTCGATCGTAATCGGCTCCCTGAAGTTTTCCCTCATCCAGTGAATGACCCGGCGAATGCGCTGACCGACGGCCCCCGGCGCATAAAGCGAGCGAAGCGACTCGCCGGCGGCGCCGGCAAGCGCCAAGTAGTGGATATCGCGAATAAGCAACGGCGCACGTGTTTCGATTTGCTCAGGCCGCTCAAAAAGGCGCAAAAGCCTATTGAAATCTTCAAGCAATTCCTTGGCCGCCCAATCAATCGAGAAGACCTCTTTGGATCGATGCTCGCCGGTATTCGGCTCGGCGGCAATCAAATCGGCCAAAATCGCTGGATTTAGCCGCAACGACAATGACACGAAAGGCTTGCTCGGCGAAACGTCCAACAGCTCATAGGAAGTCGGCATATCGACAGAGGTGACGATCATGGAGCCCGCTCCGTACTCGTAGGATTGTTTGCCGATATTTAAGTGCTTTCGGCCTTGCAAGATAATGCCTACCGACAAGACATAAAAGCAATTGGGCACCTTGTCGGGCGTTTGTACGTAGGACAAATGCAATCCCGGTACTCGTGCGTCCGACTCACCGTTCTCCAACACAAAACGGCGGACACGTTCAACCAAATTTTTCCGGACGGCTTCCCGCTCATCCGTTTCTGGCATTGAAGGCCAAAAATGCGATGTTTTGCTGTCCATTTCGTCACCTCTTGGTTTTTGTCAGTGTTGCAAATGCCGCTCGCACATCCAACGGATAATGGCCGGATCGCGGTGCGAGAAGAATTGGCTTGTCTTCGTATCCAGGGCTTTGATTTTCGCCATATCGTCGGCATCAAGTTCAACCGTCGTGGAATTGAAATTTTCCTGCATACGGTTGGCATGCACGGACTTCACTACAACACCGGCCCCCAGCGCCATCACGTAACGCAATACGACTTGCGCCACCGAGGCCTGATGCTTTTGGGCAATGGCGCTTAACACCGGATGGGTAAATAACCCGTTTTTCCCTTCGGCAAGCGGCGCCCAAGCCTGGGGTGCAACGCCGATTTCACCCATAATTTTAATGGCTTCGGCATTTTGGCAGAACGGATTGATTTCAATCTGGTTAATCATCGGCTTGATGCGGTTATGGTACCAAAAATCCAATAAGCGGTCGGGCGCAAAGTTGCTCACGCCAATGCGGCGCAAAACACCTTGTTCATGAAACGCGGTCATGGTTCGCCACGCACCGAACACATCGCCGATCGGTTGATGGATCAAATAGGCATCCAAATAATCCAATCCCAAGAGTTCCAACGAGCGGGCAACCGCACGCTTGGCTCCGTCTTCGCTGGCATCTTCAAGCCACAATTTTGTCGTTACGAATAACTCTTCACGCTTAATGCCGCTTGCTTTAATGGCTGCCCCCACGGCAGCTTCATTGCCGTAAGAGGCCGCCGTATCCAAAGCCCGGTAGCCCACGGCCAAAGCGTCTTCCACTGCCTTTTGGCACTGGGCGGCGTCTTTGACCTGATACACGCCGTAAGCAATCGTCGGAATGACCACGCCGTTAATCGTTCTTAATTGTTCTTGCAATGACATTTTTTCCTCCTAATACTCGGGCATTTCTTGCCTTACAAGACGGATTCTAGGAGAAAGCCCCTTAGCGTTTTGAACGAAAAATTTCACACTTTTGCTCAAAAAGACCAAATATCCCGGCATTTAAGAATTCACTTGAAATGCGTCATTTTTGACAAAGAAAGCGCAATTTCCGGCAATCAAGTTGCCCCATCGAAAATTAGACTCCCTGCGAAAAAGGAGACTCATCATGGGCAATACGCGTTGGATCGGCCACGCCATGATCATATTTACCCAAGTTATGCTTGGCATCAACATTCCAATTACAAGAGACCTCTTGCTTCACTTTTTAAGTCCTCTCGGCTATATCGGGCTCAGGGCGGGTATTGCCGCCTTATTTTTCTGGTTGATTCAATGCTTTGCGAAAAAGGAAACAATCAGGCGGAAAGATTTTCTTATGATCCTGCTCGGCGGTTTTTTAGGTTTTGTCTTTTCGCAGTACCTTACTTCTTTGAGCTTGCAGTACACCACGCCGGTCTATTTCTCACTCATTCTCGCGCTCTCGCCCGTTGTGGTCATGTTGCTGCAGGCTGTTGTGTTCGGCGAAAAAATTACGAAACGCAAGACCATCGGAAGCCTGCTCGGCATTTTAGGCGCCGCTATTTTGGCTATTCGTGCGGCACTTGAAAGCGGTGCACAAGGGAGCAACAATCTAATGGATTTTTACGCTGAGCGCGTTCTTGACTTGTCCAGTGTGGTACTTTTCAGGAATTTGGGCCACGGAAAAAATCTGGACAACCCCCGATTATTCTATCGGTCTCATGGAAATCGGCTTTATTATCATCTTTTGCACTATTGCAGCCTACACGCTTATTCCGATCGGGATGCGCACTGTCAGCGCAACCGTCGTCAGCATCTACATGAACCTTCAACCGATTGTTGCTTCCATTACTGCCATTATTATCGGCATGGACGTATTTTCTTTTGACAAACTCCTGGCTCTCGTCTTGGTCTTGGGCGGAGCTTGGGTTGTCACGACGGATCGACCGGTTCATGGTGAAATGAACATAAGATCCTAACTGTTCTAACGGTTAACTAACTGTTAGAACCGTTAGCAAAGCACAAAAAATAAAATCAGCAGTATTTGGATCCCAAGTGAGAGTCGTTGCTATAGTCAGTTTTGCAGAGGCTTTAATAACTTATAACGGGTAAATTTACCGTTTCGTTCTCTGACAAGAATGCCGTTTTCAATCATTCGCTTCAAGAGAACGACAGCAGTCGTCTGAGAAACTCCCAACATCTGTTGCACATCTTTTCTCGTTACTATTAACGAGGCAGCTTAATAGTTAACAAAACTCAGCCGCATAACGTACGTGTTTATTCTCGAAAATCTTCCTGATCTTGGAAACGCTTTTGGACATCTTAGCCATGAAGCGATGCGTGCGTTCTTTCA